>JAROAZ010000005.1 GCA_029432775.1 Pontiellaceae bacterium B12227
GCGATGGCTGCGGCCGGTATGCAGTTTAATCGTTTTTATGCATCGTCGCCGGTTTGCAGCCCGACGCGTGGTTCGTGCCTGACGGGGCGTCATCCATTTCGTTTCGGCATCTATTTTGCGAACACGGGCCACATGAAATCCGAAGAGTTGACCCTTGCCGAACTATTGCAGACGCAGGGATACCGAACCGGACACTTCGGCAAATGGCACCTTGGCACGCTGACCACCGAAATGAGGGATGCCAATCGCGGGCGGCCGGGCAATACAAAAGATTTTCGTCCACCGTGGCAGAATGGGTTTGAAACCTGTTTTTCCACTGAATCCAAGGTGCCGACCTGGGACCCGATGCTGAAGCCTGCAGAAGGTGCAGAACATCAAGGATGGGATTTTATTAAGGATAAATCGACCGCGCAGGAATACGGAACGTATTACTGGAATGAGAAAGGCGAGATGGTCACGCAGAATCTGGCCGGTTGCGATTCGCGTGTGATTATGGATCGTGCGGTTCCGTTTATCGAGCAGGCGGCTAAAGAGGGTACGCCGTTCTTTACGGTGATCTGGTTTCATGCCCCGCACCTGCCGGTGGTGGCCGGGCCGGAATATGCCGCGATGTATTCGGAGTATGATTCTTATAAACGAAATTATTACGGCTGTGTGACTGCAATGGATGAGCAGATCGGACGATTGCGGCAGGCACTGAAAGATGCCGGAATTGGAGATAATACGATGATTTGGTTCTGTTCGGACAACGGGGCTGTGTCCCCCGGGCGCGCGCCGGGATCCTGCGGACAGTTTAGAGATGGAAAGCGCTCTCTGTATGAAGGCGGCGTTCGTGTGAGCGGCCTGCTGGAATGGCCCGCCCGCGTCACTGCCGATTCCAAAACGGAGTTTCCGGCGGTCACCAGCGATTATCTGCCGACCATTCTGGACGCACTGAATGTTGAGTATGTTGGCGAACGTCCGCTCGACGGGATTTCGTTGCTTCCGGTACTTACGGGCGAAAAAACCGAACGTGAAAAGCCGATTGGCTTTGAATCGCAGAAGCAACTCGCGTGGAACACGCAGCAATACAAGCTCTACAGTAAAGACGCCGGAAAAAACTGGGAGCTGTATGACCTGCTGAATGATCCTTCGGAGAAAAACAATATTGCAGACGCTCACCCGGAAAAGGTGGCCGAAATGTCAAAACAGCTGAGCGCATGGCGCGAGTCGTGTGTGCAAAGCGATCAGGGCGGTGATTATTAAGATGAAGTTGCAATGGATTATGCACATTGGGTTGTTCTGTTTGGTATCAGCGGTCGCTGCGGCGCCCAAACCCAATATTATTTTCATTTTAGCGGATGACATGGGCTATGGCTCGGTGCAGGCCAATAATCCCAAATCTCCAGTGCCTTCACCCAATCTGGACCGGTTGATTTCCGAAGGCATGAACTTTACCGATGCGCACTCGGATTCATCGGTCTGTACGCCTACGCGCTATGGTTTGCTGACAGGCCGCTACAGTTGGCGGACCGGGTTAAAGGGCGGTGTGCTCTGGCGCTTTTTTCCGTCACTCATCGAACCGGAAACGGTGACGGTGGCGCAGCTGCTGCGGGAACAGGGGTATCAGACGGCGATGGTCGGGAAATGGCATCTGGGAATTGATTTTATTAACAAGGATGGGAAAACCCTCGCGGAAGAGCGAGGAATCGGGCAGGAGCATTTTGTAAACTGTGCGGATTTCAAGGCGGTCGATCTGGGGGTGAACTGGAAAAAGTTTGATTTCAGCAAGCCCTACCGCGGGGGTCCGTCGGATCATGGTTTCGATTATTTCTTCGGTGAAAACCTGCCTAACTTTCCACCGTATGCGTTTTTTGAAAATGATCGGCTGACGGAGCTGCCGACGGTGGAAAAGCCGAAAGAAATGTTTGGTCTTCCCGGGCCGATGGTGCCGGGATGGAAGCTGGAGGATGTACTGCCGACTCTCACGGAAAAAGCGGTTCAGTACGTGAGCGAACAGGCCGAATCGGAGAAACCGTTTTTTCTTTATTTTGCGCTGCCTTCACCGCATACGCCGATTGCACCTTCCGAGGAGTTCGTCGGGAAAAGCGGGATTAATGAATATGCTGATTGGATGATAGAGACCGACTGGTCGGTCGGACAGGTGTTGGAAGCTCTGGATAAAGCCGGTATCGCCGATGACACGCTTGTGATTTTTTCCACCGATAATGGAACTTCATATGCCGATAAGCAGGCGCGGGCCTTGCGCAATCAGCTGGATCACCAATTTAAGGGAGCGAAGCGCAGTATTTACGAAGGTGGGCATCGCGTTCCTTACATTGTCCGCTGGCCGGGCGTGACTCCGAAGGGGAGCACATGCGACGCCACGATCTGCCTGAATGATTTTATGGCAACCGCCGCCGCACTCACCGGGGCTGAGTTGAAAGATCATATGGCGGTGGATAGTAATAATATTCTTCCGCTCTATCAGGGAAAAACGCGCCCGGAAGATCCGGCTGTGATTCATCATGATTTTGACGGTGGCTTTGCGATCCGCCGCGGCGACTGGAAACTTGTTTTCACGCTGAACCGCAAGACCAAAACCTTTACCCAAGAGCTCTACAACCTGACCGATGACATCAAGGAAACCAAGGATCTGATTACTCAGCATCCTGAAGTCGCCCGCGAGCTGGCGGAATTATTTAAAACCCAGGTTAAGAGGGGGCGCAGCACACCGGGGCCTCAGCAAACGAATCTGGAAGATCCGGATTGGATGCTGCCGTTTTAAATCCGGCACCGCACTGGGCGTAGAACATGAAATTTATAAACACGGGAAGATGTTGATGATAATCAAACCAATAAAGATCACTTTAGCCGCAGGCTTGTGCGCACTGTTGAATCAGGCGATTGCGGGAGCTCCGATGGCGGTGCAGCGCGCGGATAGTTGTGTGGTGGCGGGAGCCGGGCAGGCGAAGGTTGCTGGCAACCGCATGACGGTGGATTTTGAACTCCGGCAACCGGGTGACTATGTGATTCAGCTTGTTCATCAACCTGCAACAGCGGGGAAGGAGCTTGCAGCTTCGGTTCTGCTCGATGGTTCCATGCATTGTAATCAGCTGAAACGGAGCTACTGGATTGAGGACGGGATTGTTTCCACCTTTGGCACTCCGGTTCATCTTCCAAAGCCTGGAAAATATTCGGTTGCGGTAGAATGTGATGTGAAGCCGCTGAAAGTCCGCCTCATACCCTGGGTCTTTTTCAAAAGCCGTATCGTGGTCGGATCAGAGAAGCATTATGACGAATGGGTCAGGATGCATCAGTCGCCGGAAAAGCTGGCGGCGATGGAGTGGTATAAAAATGCGCGCTTCGGGATGTTTATCCATTGGGGCGTTTATTCGCAGGCGGCCGGAAGCTGGAAGGGAACCAAAATTGAAGACTCTCCGTTCAAGGGGCCGCGCGTTGCTGAATGGCTGATGTATACCTTTAATATTTCACGCGAAGAATATCGCGAGTTTGCCAGGCAGTTTAATCCCGATGCATCCTTTGCCTTAAACATTGCCCGTCTGGCGAAAGAGACCGGCATGAAATATGTGGTGATCACCGCAAAACATCATGACGGCTTTGCGCTGTTTGATTCCGCCTGTTCTGACTGGGATGTAGCGGATGCCTCACCCTATGAAGGCGACTTGATTAAGGAACTCTATGATGCCTGCCGAGCAGAGGGGCTCGATTTCGGGGTTTACTATTCCCATGGGCATGACTGGATGGATGGCAGCGATGCGGATTATGCCAACGTAAAAAAGAAAAATGATGAATACGGTGTGCCGACGCGGCCGAACGGGAAAAACCGGTGGGATCCGAGCCCGAATGCCTATGCGGACTATCTCGAAGGCAAGGCTTATCCGCAGATTGCGGAGCTGATTAAGCTGATGCCGGATTTGCGGTTGATCTGGTTCGATGGTGAGGGGCTGATTACGGAGGCTCAGGCCTTGCGCTTTTATAAGATGATCTATGATTTGAACCCGAATATCGTCGTGAACCGCCGGGTGGGTTATGAGTATGGCGACTACATGGACGCGGGCGATAACACCACGCCGAAAGCAGGCGAGCTGGTGGCCAAGTATTTTGAAACCTGCGGAACGGCCAATCATTCCTGGGGATTTAAGGCGCACGACCACAACTGGAAGAGCACGAATCAGCTGCTGCGCAACTTTGTCGATATCATTTCCAAAGGCGGGAATTATCTGCTCAATATCGGCCCTGATGGAAAAGGCCGTGTGCCGGAGCCGTGTGCGGACCACTTTGTGGAAATGGGGCAGTGGGTGAAAACCAATGCCGATGCGATCTTCGGAACCACCCGCTGGATCAAATTCAATGAAAACGTGAATCCGAAAAAAGGGGCCGTATCGGTTTCTGGCGAATTCTGGTTCAGCGCAAAAGGTAACAAAGTTTATGCGATGTCGATCACTCCGGCACCGCAAAAGGTTCGGATAGAATCGTTGAATCGTTCGTCCGGAAAGGTGTCGGCACTTCGTCTGTTGGGTAGCGATGTAAGACTGAACTGGAAGCAAACCGATGAAGCCCTAGAAATCAATTTTTCCGGCATAGAAACAGATGCCAATGGTTTTGTAATTGAAGCATTTTTTGGAGACGAGTGATGAAGAATCTAACGAGAACGTTGTTGGTGTTTATGGCCGTGCTAATTTCGGGCCTGAATGCTGTTCAGGCAGCTGAGTTAATCCCGGAGAGCGATGAAGCCTATCAGCAGCGGATGCAGTGGTTCACCGATGCGCAGTTCGGTCTGTTTATTCACTATGGCGTCTATTCAACGCTCGGGGGTGAATGGAAGGGAGAGCCCGTTAAAAAATATGCGGAATGGATTCAGCGCTGGGGCAAAATCACGCCGGAGGAATATATTCCTTTGGCGGCCGACTTTCGTCCGGATCATCTGGATGCCGACCTTTGGGTGAAAACGGCCAAAGAAGCCGGTATGAAATATATGGTCATCACGACCAAACACCATGAGGGATTCTGTCTGTGGGATAGTGCGTATACCGACTATGACCTTGGAGAAGCCAATGACTTTGATCGCGACATCCTGGGAGAGCTGAAAGCGGCCTGTGATAAATACGGACTCAAGTTTGGTACGTACTATTCGATTATCGATTGGCACCATCCGTCTCAGCGCGCTGCGCAGTCGCTGAACCAGACGCCGATGAATGACAAAGAAGGCTATGTTGTCTATATGAAGGCACAGCTGAAAGAACTGATTGATCGTTATGACCCGGCGATCATGTGGTTTGATGGGGATTGGACGAAGTGGTGGACGATGGAGGACGGCATCGACCTGTATAACTACCTGCGGAAATTGAGTCCGGACATGATCATCAACAACCGGGTCGCCAAGCGGAAAGAATTCAAGAAGGACTACGGCACGCCGGAAAATTCGACGCCGGGAGCGGCGCTTGATCATGTGTGGGAAGCCTGCTGGACCGTGAATCATTCCTGGGGCTTTAAAAAAAGTGACACCAAGTGGAAAAGCACGGAGGTGCTGATTCAGAAGCTGATTGATATCAATACCAAAGGCGGCAATTTATTGCTTAATGTCGGTCCGCAGGCGGATGGCTCATGGCCCGAAGCATCGATTCGGCAGTTGAAGGAAATGGGGGAATGGAACGCCGCGCATCATGATGCGGTTTACGGAACGGACTTTGTGGCGGTTCCTGCACCATCCTGGGGCAAGGTGGCGCAGGCAAAAGGCTCGAATGCTGAGGTGGGTGAACTCTTTCTCTATGTATTCGACTGGCCGGAAAACGGGAAGCTGATGATGAAAGACATCGCCTTTGGGCAGCTCAAAGCCTTTACCTATACCAATGTGCCTCTTCCTGTTTCGATTAAGAAAAAAGGCATTGAAATTGATGTCTCCTCTCTAATAGCGGATCCGTATGCCACGGTGCTGCGTCTTAAATATTCCAAGGGTTGGAAAACGGTGGGTTCCGCGGGCACTGCACTGGAACTTTCCGGGGATGAGTTGATGCTGCAGGCACGAAACGCCGTGTTGAAAGGCAAAGCCATTAAACTTGAGAACAACTCGCATATCGGTTTCTGGACCGATCCGATGGCCACTGCTTCGTGGACGTTGAATGTTCCTGCTCCTGGAATGTATAGGGTTAAAGCGCTCTATGCATGTGCGAAAGGATACGCCGGAACGGATGCCCGCTTAACGGTGGGTGGAAAAGTGCTGACTGCACAGGTGAAGCCGACTGCGGGTTGGCAGCAGTTCGAGCTAATGGAATTTGGAGAGGTCAATTTAAATCAGGTAGGAGCAACGGACTGTACGTTGGGCTTCGGAAAATCCCGGAGCAAGGCCTTGTTTAATCTGAAGTCGGTCATTTTTGAGCCGGTTGGGCAGTAGCATAGATTTTGAATGCGGAGAAATACTAGTATGAGTCGTAAAATGAATAGTTCAGGATGGTTAGGGATCAGTCTCGCGGGATTGATGGGCATGCAGGTTTTCGCGGTGGATGTGTCGTCCTTCTGCAAGGCGCAGGTGCCTGGAAAATATATTCTTCCGTCGGAAGAGGGCGAGTGGACCTGGGGTATGGCACCGATCTATGACGAAAACGGGAAACTGCATATCTTTAATTCCATCATTCCTGATAACGGGTCCTGGAAGGACAACAGCCGGATTGTGCATTGGACTGCAGATTCGCCGGAAGGTCCCTATACCTTGCAGGGTGATCTGTTTGCCAGCGATGAGGCCGGTTATCATAATCCGCAGGTTTCCAAAGTCGGTGATACTTATGTGCTCGTTTACCTGTTCAATAAGCTCAACGATGAAAACGGGTCGATGCAGGAAGTTGGGATTGCCACGGCAAAGTCATTGGATGGTCCATGGACAGAAAGCCCCCTGAATCCGATTATTCCAGCGGCTGGAAAAATGGGCGGAGCAGAGATCAACCATGCATCAAACCCCACGTTTGTGGCGGCACCGGATGGAAAATTCAGAATCTATTATAAAGTCATGACGGATAAACATAAGCACCGCGAGATTGCCTTGGCGGTCAGTGATAAAATCGAAGGACCTTATGTGAACTATGCAGGAAATCCGGTGATCAGTTATGCGGACAAGGAGCTCGATATCGAAGACCCCTACGCATTCTATTACAACGATCAGTACTACATGATTGTTGAAGATCGCCGGGGCGTGAAGGATATGCTGGAAGGCAACCCGCTTCCGGTGAACCATAGAAAGTCGGGCGGCCTGCGGCCCGGTTTGATCTATACTTCGAAAGACGGAATCGACTGGGGAATCCCCGAAGTCGGATATCTGACAAACGAACTCTATTTCGGCGAAAAACTGGCCCGCAGTGAACGTCCCAGCATCCTCTGGAAAGATGGAAAGCCTGAATGTCTTTTCCTCGCCTGTCACGATAAGGATCCGACCGCCGGTTATTTTGTGAGAATTAAAAACTGGGATGGGAAATAGGTGAGATTAGGAACAACGTTTCTAGTATTCACTCTTGCCGCGGGCGGAGTGCTGCAGGCGGCGGAGCGGGCCCCGAATCCGTTTGTCACCCATATGTTTACGGCCGATCCCTCGGCGCACGTATGGGAAGACGGGCGTTTGTATGTGTATCCGTCGACGGACGTCAAAGGGCGCGGATATGCCAAAATGGATGGCTATCATGTGTTTTCAACGGATGACATGATCACATGGACCGATCATGGAGAAATTCTCAATGCCGGTCAGGTTCCCTGGGGGCGCGAAGAGGGCGGATTCATGTGGGCGCCGGACTGTGCCTATCGAAATGGTAAATATTATTTCTATTTCCCACACCCAAGCGGAACGGATTATAAGAAAACATGGAAAATCGGTGTGGCGACGAGTTCCAGCCCGACCTCCGGTTTCAAGGAACAGGGATATATCAAAGGGTTGAAGTCGTTGATCGATCCCTGCGTATTCATCGACGATGATGGACAGGCGTATTTATATCAGGGAAGCCCTCGGCAGCCGCACGGCGTTAAGCTTAAAGAAAACATGATGGAAATTGATGGCGAACTTCAGAAGTTGCAAGGGCTGGATGATTTTAAAGAAGGGATCTGGGTATTTAAGCGAAACGGGATCTATTACGCCATCTATCCGGATGCAACGAAGCCGGCAAACGAAATGCGCTATGCGATGAGCAAACATCCGCTCGGGCCCTTTGAGCACAAAGGCGTATTTCTTGAGGGTTCTGATGTGATTACCACGCATGGCTCTATCGTCGAATATAAAGGGCAGTGGTACATCTTTTATCACAATGGTGCGCTCTCAGGCGGAAGAGCGAGTAATCGTTCAATTTGCTTCGATAAAGTGTCTTTTAATGAAGACGGCACCATCAATACGGTTAAGCAAACGTTGGGTGTAGACCAACACTGAGAAAGCGAAACTGCGGATATACTGTAATTTTTTAAAACGGAATGGGGAAACGATGAAAAATAGAGAGTTGTTGAAGGCCGTGTTATTTGTTGCAGCGGTGAGCGCTGGAATGGTTGAAGCAAAGGACGTCCGCCCCAATATTGTTGTTGTGATGGCCGATGATATGGGATGGGGAGACTCCGGCACCTATGGCCATGAGCTGATTCAAACACCGAATATGGATAAACTCGCCGCAGAGGGGGTGAAGTTCATGCAATGCTATTCGGCCTGCGGAGTCTGCTCGCCGTCCCGTTCTGCCATCCTGACCGGAAGAACGCCTTATCGTAACGGGGTGTGGCGTCACCTCTCCGGCAATCACGAAGCGCATCTTCGAGCCAGCGAAATCACCTACCCTGAATTACTGAAAGGGCTCGGCTATGAAACCTGCCATGTCGGCAAGTGGCATCTGCTCTCGAAGCAGCAGTTTAACGTTCCTGAGTATCCGCAACCCGGCGACCACGGCTACGACTACTGGATGTATTCGCAGAACAATGCGATCCCCAGTCATAAAAACCCGAACAACTTTGTTCGTAACGGTGAACCGGTGGGTGAGCTGAAAGGCTATTCTGCTCCACTGGTTGCGGATGAAGCGATTCACTGGCTCAAGGATATTCATGATCGCTCCAAACCTTTTGCGCTGTCCGTATGGTTTCATGAACCGCATAAACCGATTGCTACGGATATACAATTTTCGGATCTCTACAAGGGGCATAAAAACAGCACCTACATGGGAAACATTTCGCAAATGGATTATGCGTTGGGGCAGGTAATGGCTGCACTCGATGAAATCGGTGCAGCAGAAAATACGTTGATCTTTTTCACCTCGGACAACGGACCGGTGAAGGCCAGCGGTGGCACGACCGGTGGACTGCGAGGCGGCAAGCGCAGTGACCATGAAGGCGGAATCCGAGTGCCGGGGCTTGCGCGCTGGCCGGGTCATATTGAGCCAGGCACCATCAGCGATGTTCCAGTGGTTGGAACCGATATTTTTTCTACGGTGCTGGACATCGCAGGACTGCCGTTGCCAACCGACCGCACGATCGACGGTGTCAGCATGGTACCCGCTTTTGCAGGAAAGCCGGTGGATCGCAAGGTGCCGCTTTTCTGGCGCACCCACGTCTCTCCGGCGGGGGACCGCGTCGCCCTGCGCACCGGCGATTGGAAATTGGTTGGTAACGACACCATGACCAAATTCCAGCTCTTCGAAATTCAGAAGGACTGGAAGGAGGAAAATGATCTGTCCGGTCAGATGCCGGAAAAAACCGAAAAGATGAAACAGACCCTCTTCAAGCTCTGGAAGGACATCGAGACCGAAGGCCCCAACGAATGGTGGGAAGGCGAAAGAAATAAGCCCGGGAAAGGGGCAACGCTTAACTACTGATCTTTGTGGGCAGACGATGTCTGACCTCTACTGCTTTAGAATCCCGAACCAATAAGGAAATGATGATGAAATTTAGAATCCTTGGGCTTCTTGCCCTGTGCATCGCCTCCACATCCGTGGTTGGAGCAAAATCGTTGGCGGGCAGCCGTCCGAACATTATTCTGGTGATGACCGATGATCAGGGAATGGGCGATCTGTCCTGCATGGGAAATCAGATACTGAAAACACCTCATCTGGACCGGTTCCACGAACAGTCGACCCGTTTTACAGATTTTCAGGTCAGCCCGACCTGTGCGCCAACCCGCGCTGCCATCATGAGTGGGCGCGCTCCGTTTAAGAACGGGGTAACGCACACCATCCTGCAACGGGAGCGAATGGCTCTGGATACCTTTACGTTGCCGCAGGCGTTGAAGACCGCAGGTTATGCAACCGGAATCTTCGGGAAGTGGCATCTCGGGGATGAAGAAGACTATCTGCCCGGCAGTCGTGGTTTTGATGAAGTATTGATCCATGGGGCCGGCGGCATTGGGCAGGTGGGCCTGGGAGATTTCCCACCGAATAAGGAAGACTGCTATTTTGATAATGTCCTTTTGCATAATGATACCATCGTGAAAACAAAAGGGTTCTGCACCGATCTGTTTTTCCAATCCGGTCTGGCCTGGATCAAGGAACAGGAAAAGGCCGGAACGCCGTATTTTGCTTATATCTCTCTGAATGCGCCCCATGGTCCATACTACGCTCCGGACTCCTTTAAGAAGCGGTTTCTCGATGCCGGCTACGATGAAAAGACCGCCGGTCGATACGGTATGGTTGAAAATATTGATGATAATTTTGGGCTGCTTTGGGAAAAACTCAATGCGTGGAACGCGTTGGATAATACACTGCTGATCTTCATGACGGATAACGGCATGTCCATGCCTGCCATTAAGCTCAACGGAAAAAAACAGCGACCGTTTAATGCGGATATGCGGGGCGGTAAAAATTCGCCGAACGAAGGCGGAACCCATGTTCCGGCATTCTGGTATTGGAATGGTATGCTGGGCAAGGGCGTGGATGTCGATGCCTTGACAGCGCATATCGATCTGTATCAAACCTTCTGCGATCTGGCGGGAGCCAGGCTTCCGGCGAATATACAGGAAATGGATGGCCGCTCACTGCTTCCTCTGCTGAAAAATCCAAAAGCCAAGTGGGCGGATCGTGAACTGTTTGTTCATTGTGGACGCTGGAAAGCCGGGGAACGCGATGATTTTAAATTTACGAAATGCGGCGTGCGTACCGAAAAATGGCGTTTTACGAACAACAAAGAGCTGTATGACATTTCAACTGACCCCGGCGAAAAAATGAATGTGGCATCCGCACATCCCGAGGTGGTGGAGCAGCTTCGGAAGTCCTATGACGAATGGTGGGCATCGGTCCTTCCGTTGATGGTCAATGAAGGCCTGCCAAGAGTCTTTTCGGATGATCAGCCGCTGGCCGTTCGCTATAATAAGCAATTGAAGGAAAAAGGTATTCCGGAGTGGGCTCCTGCAGACTTGTAAAGGTCTGGGATCAGGACCGTATCCCGGAAAAAAAAGTCGTAACACCATTAGATTTGCGACGAAAGTCCTTCCATCGAACGACCCTCTTAATGCGCATTTTGAAAGCTCGGTCAAGTAAACAAATAAAGGGGTAAGAGAAGTATGAATCATAAGATTGCAGCTCATTTGATAATGGGAATGTTCGTCCTGAATACGGTCCCGATGCTGGCTGTTGCTGTCAAAGAACGGCCGAATATTGTTGTGGTGATTACGGATGACCAGGGGAAAAATGATCTGGCCTGTCTGGGCAATCCGATTGTTAAAACGCCGCATTTGGATGCCTTTCATAAAGACGCAGTTCGATTTACCAATTTTCATGTCTCCACTACGTGTGCTCCGAGCCGCAGCTCACTCATGACGGGGCGTCACTGTAATCGATTGAATATGTTCCACACAATCAGCGGCCGTTCGCTGATGTTTGAGGATGAGGTGACGCTTCCTCAGGTATTTGCCCGCAACGGCTACGTGAACGGCATGTTTGGGAAGTGGCATTTGGGAGATAATTATCCCTTCCGCCCGATGGACCGCGGTTTTCATGAAGTGGTGCGCCATGGAGGCGGAGGAATTACGCAGGGGCCTGACTATTGGGGCAATGACTATTTTGACGATACCTATTGGCATAATGGGGAATTAGAGAAATATACGGGCTATTGCACCGATGTCTTTTTTGCCGAGGCCCTTCGGTTTATTGAGAAGAACAAGGATCGCCCGTTCTTCTGCTACATCTCCTCCAATGCGCCGCATGCGCCTTACAATGTGCCGGAAAGCTACCTCAATATGTACAAGGATGTTCCGGGGCTGGCGGAGCGGTTTCAGCGCTTTTATGGAATGATCACCAACATTGATGATAACTTTAAGCGGCTGACCGATAAGCTCGACGCGTTAAACTTAACGGATAACACAATCCTGATTTTTATGACGGACAACGGCACGGCCGGTGGTAACAAAGTCTATGATGCGGGGATGAAGGGATCCAAGGGAAGTGAGTACGAGGGCGGTCATCGGGTTCCGTTTTTTATTCGTTGGGCCGATGGCCGGATTACCGGCGGAAAGGATATGGATCATCTGGTTGCTCATTACGATGTGTTGCCGACCTTTGTGGACTTGCTAGGGTTGGATTTTGAGCCGGTGAAGCCGCTGGATGGCATAAGTTTTAAATCCTTGCTGACAGAAACGGATCCCGCTTGGCCGGATCGGATTCTGTATATGGATACGCAGCGGCTGCAGAATCTGGTCAAATACCGGAAGTATACCGTCATGGACAAGGACTGGCGTTTGGTCAATGGCCGCGAACTTTATAATACGACCGAAGATCTCGGCCAGACGCAGAATGTGATGGATCAGTTTCCAGAGGTTGGAAAACGCCTGGCAGAAGGCTATGAGCATTGGTGGAAGTCGTTCATGGATGACGGTGTGAATGAGCGCTTTGCCTACATCAAAGTGGGTTCGCCTCATGAAAATCCGAGCCGTATTTCCGCGCACGATATGCTGACGGGCAAACACGGACAGACCTGGCATCAAATCGGTGCGGCGGTTGGGGCTCAGGGAACGGGCCGCTGGAAAATTGAATTTGTTGAGGACGGGGAATACACCATCAGCCTGCGTCGATTCCCCCGCGAAAGCGGGCTGGCGATTAATGACACCTTTCCGGCCCAGAAAAAAACGATCGAGATCGATCGGATTCTGCCCGCCAGCGTGAAGTCGGATTTCACATCGGCCTATCTCTATGTGGCGAATATCAATAAATCCCTCAAGATTCAAGAGGGAGCGACTGAGGTCACGTTCACGGCAACGGTTCCGGCGGGGAAGTATGATATGGAAGCCCAGTTGATCGATAGCGAAAAGCGGGTGCATCCGGCGTACTATGTATATATCGAGAAGCTTTAATTTTTTTGGACTGGGAAGGAATGAAAATGAAAACAGGAATTCTATCAATCACCTCTCTTTTTGCAGGTGCGTTGAGTTTATATGCGCAGAGCAATGTCGACTCCGTAATAAAAATTACGGGAAGCGATGAGTTTGGATCGGCCGGCGTTTCGATCTATTCGCCCGAGATTCGGGAAAACATGAAAAAGCTCTATGAGGATAAATTCGGCCTGTTTGTTCATTGGGGGCCGTATGCCCAACTGGAAGGGGTGTGGGACGGAGAAGAAGTTTCTGCCGAATGGATTATGAAGCGAGCCTTTATACCGGTAGAGGATTATGAACGGGAGGCCTCCGGGAAATTTAAGCCTGCAAAGTTCAATGCTGCTGATTATGTGACGATTGCGGAGAATGCCGGCATGCGCTTTATCGTGATAACCGCCAAACATCACGATGGTTTTGCCATGTACAAATCGGAGCATCCCTACAATCTGGTTGATTTTGCCGGCTACGGACGCGATGTGTTGAAGGAGCTGTCCGAGGAGTGTGCTAAACGAAAGATGAAGCTCGGCTTTTATTATTCGCAGAGTCAGGACTGGCATGAAGAGGGCGGATTTGGAAATCATTGGGACTTTGAGGGCAATTTGAAACCGCAGGACAAGTTCGATGCCTATTTCGAGGAGAAAGCGGTTATGCAGGTGGAGGAACTCACCCGGAACTATGGTGACATCTTTATGATCTGGTTTGACACGCCGGTGCAGATGGATGATGAAAAATGCCAACAGATGATGGATGTGGTTAAGGTGAATCAGCCGGGTGCCTTGGTAAATTCCCGGTTGGGAAAAGGGTACGGCCATTTTGATGTATCCATGGATAACGGGAAAACGCCGAGCGTCAGCAAGGCCACGTGGCTTCCTGACCTGAAAGTGCCGTGGCAGACGCACGAATCTGTGACGGAACGCGGATGGGGATACACGTCGTATGGCGGCGAAAATGATCGTTCAGAGGAATACGCCGACTTTATTTACAGCCTGTGCCGTATCGTGAGTAATGGCGGCGTTTACCTGCTGAATGTCGCACCGCGGCCGGATGGTAGTATTCCGGAATCGCAGGTCAACAGCATCACGGCCATTGGCGATTGGCTGAAGGTGAACGGTGAAGCGATTTATGGTGCCGATCCAAGCCCGTTAAAATTCCCGCCGTACGCCATCACCAGTAAACCGGGGAAGGTGTATCTTCAACTGAAGGATCTGGAGAGCAATCGGGTGGAACTCGATGGCCTGCTGTCGAAAGTAAATAAAGCCTATGCCCTTGCCGACCCATCCCGGAAGGCTCTGATGTTTGAGCAGAACAATTCACATCTGACGGTTACTTTGCCGGATGAGCTTAAACAGCCGCATGTCACGGTGATCGCGCTGGATATTGGTGATGAAATTCCGCAGGTCGTCGATGAAACGATTCAGCAGGGTGAAGACGGCTCCATTCAATTACCCGTTGCGCACTGCGAGTATGCCGTCCGCCGGATCAGTTATGACTACGAAGAAAAAACCACGCGTAACTGGGGCGGCAAAACCAATCAGGGATTGGTCTGGACCGTAAACGTCAAAACGCCGGGCGTTTTTGAAGTCATCAGTGAAGATAACGGCGATGATAAGCTCAGTTATGAACTGAAGTCGCCGACGGATAGGGTCGTGGTTCATCCGTTAGGAAATGTGGGCGAGCTCACGAAGAAGTCGCTGGGCCAACTGAACATAGACCGGACGGGTGTGATCCAGATCACGGCTTATCCGAAGGATACGATTTCATGGTTTAACAGCTTTAGACTTAAAGGTGTGGAGCTGGTTCCGGTGAAGAAATAGACAGGGCAATGATGAAGCAAACGCTACTGACTTTAACGACGAGTCTGCTGACTGCGATGGGTTCTTTGCAGGCGGCAGAGCTTTATGTGAGCCCGACCGGAAACGATGAGAATCCGGGTGCCATGTCAAAACCCTATGCCTCGCTTCCCGCTGCGGTGGAGGCATTGCGCTCCTTGCGCAAAACCGGAAATCATGAACCCTCCACCATCTATCTTCGCGAGGGGCGTCATCAGCTTACTCAAACCCTGGTTCTGGGGCTGGAAGACGGACGTGAAGAGGCGTCCGCTCCCGCTCCCTTCGAATCATACGGCGCCGGTGAAATCACGAAACCTGCGTATTTGACGATTGCCGCCTATCCGGGTGAGACCCCGGTGGTGAGTGCGGGCGTGCAGTTGATCTACTGGACCCACCTGACTGCCAATCGGCTGGAGGCGGGCGAGTCGTTAGTGAATAACGTCGATAAATATGCGGCGAACCTGCTGAAGAATGCCCCGAAAAAATGGAAAGACAGCGCAACGCTCGGCGCCTGTTTTCCTCAGGATTTCGTGGCGGACTATCCGTTCCCGGACATGCTGGTCTGGCTGCTTCACGATTATTGGCTGCATTGCGAATATGCCGGCGACCGGGAGCGCATGCGCGATGGTCTTTTTCCGGTGTTGCGTCAGGCGGTCAATACCTACCGGAATTATCTGAAAGACAATCCGGTGGAATCAGACGATGGGAAAATCCATGTGAAATACAGCTGGTCTCCTGAATACAAACCCGGCCGCGGTCAGGATATTAATTTTACGCTGGCGCTGATGCGCTGGAGCTGTCAGATGCTGTTGGATCTGAATACGGAATTTGAACTGAGCGATCCGTTGGCTGGTGAGTGGCAGGACATCGTTGATAATCTGGTTGAGTTCCAGACGGATGAAAACGGGCTGCGCATCGGAAAGGATATTCCGTTCAGCAAACCGCACCGTCACTATTCGCACCTGCTTGGATTCTATCCGCTGGCGGTTATTACGCCGGAGGATGAGGCCGATGCAAAAATGCTGCGAACGACGCTGGATCACTGGCTTAACGTTTCGATCCATGGAAAAGATACGAGCGCCGGTGGCACGAAGGTGACCGGCTATACCTGCACGGGCGCAACCTCGATGTATGCCTGGCTGGGGGATGGCGAAACGGCTTATCAATACCTCGATATGTTTATCAAACACCCCGGTGTTGCACCCACCACCATGTATGCGGAAGTGGGCTATAACCCGGTGATTGAAAGCCCCTTCTCCTATGCCACCTCCATGCACGACATGCTGTTGCAAAGCTGGGGCGGAAAGATTCGCGTGTTTGCGGGCGCTCCCGAAAAATGGGCCGATGTGGCCTTTAAGGACCTGCGCACGCAAGGCGCCTTTCTGGTGAGTGCCAAAAAGAAAGCCGGACTGACACAGTTTGTCACCGTAACCAGCGAGGCGGGCTCCCCGTGCACCGTGCAGACCGATATTCCAAACCCTGGAATTTCGATCAATGGAATCCCGGCCCCGAAGGAAAAGTTCCAATGTTTGGAAGACGGATTTTATCGCGTGGAACTGAAAAAAGG
Source organism: Pontiellaceae bacterium B12227 (assembly GCA_029432775.1). Classification (GTDB taxonomy): domain Bacteria; phylum Verrucomicrobiota; class Kiritimatiellia; order Kiritimatiellales; family Pontiellaceae; genus Pontiella. The sequence goes on from JAROAZ010000005.1 coordinate 16,703, forward strand.
CGAAACCGTGGCCTTTACCCGTGAGCCCTTTGCGAAAACCGACTTCAGTATCCAGCCTATTCCTGTCAGTGCTGGCGAGCAGAACCTGTTTGGATTGAGCGAAAAAACCACCCGTCTGCCGGGGCATAAGAACTATTACAAAAAGGACAGCAAATGAAATTTTCGGTGAATGTAATTTGTTTGGGGCTGTGTTGTTTATGTTCCAGTTATGCCAGGGAAGTTTATGTATCTCCCGAGGGACATGCTCAGGGCGATGGCAGTCTTGAGCGGCCCTATGCAACCCTGCCCGAGGCGGTGCAGGCGGTTCGGACCTTGCGTACGTCAGGCTATAAGGAGCCGGTATCGATACTGTTGCGCGCGGGTCGGCATCCTTTAAAGGAAACGTTGGTACTGGGGGTGGAGGATGGAAATCCAGAACCGTTGGCCGATGCTGCTGCTCCGATGGTTGGTGCCGGAAATATTACCGAACCTGCAACTTTAACCATTTCCGCATATCCCGGCGAAAAACCGGTTGTGAGCGGGGGGGTGCCCGTCACCGGATGGACGCGATTAAACTCGGATGGCAGGATCTGGGTGGCCGAACTGCCCGAAGGTTTGGAACGGTTTTATACGCTCTATGATAATAAAGGCCGATTGCAGCGTGCACGGGATGCTGGGTTTACCGTCACGAAGCCGGGCGATCTGCGCACGCTGCACTTTCCAAAAGGTGCTTTGAAAAACTGGGATAATCTTGACGATGTGGAAATCAATATTCGGCCCTCCCGCGCCTGGGTCATCAATATGCTTCCGCTGGCCTCGGTGGATGAATCTACGGGGGTGGCCACAACCCGTGTTTCGGCAACCTATGCCATGAGTCCGATCCCCGGTTGGGTGCATAATCCTTCCGGCGTCAATGTGATCGTCGAAAATACACTCGAAGGATTGGATGAACCCGGCGAGTGGGTGGTGAACACCAAAACGCGCAAAATATATTTATGGCCATCGGACCCGGCAGAGGATGGGTCGCCGAAAGGCATTCTGGCACCGACCACCAGCGAGCTGATTCGGGTGGAAGGCACCATTGATTATGACGGACCAACCGATGTTCCGGTGCGGGGGATAGCTTTTTCCGGGCTGACGTTTACCCATGCCGACCGCTTGCCCTGGACGTCGGATGAAACGCGGCTGGGGTGGGGGATGCAGCATGACTGGGACCTGTTTGATCGCCCCACCGCACTGCTTCGCTTGCGGGGGGCTGAAGAGTGCGTGATCAATGATTGCCGCTTTGTTGATTCGGGGGGCACGGGGGTGCGCCTGGACCTTCACGCACAACGGAATCGGATTGCCGACTGTGAATTCGCTCATTTGGGGGAAGCGGGCATTTTGCTGGCGGGCTATGGCCCCGGCACGAAAGACGTGAATCATCACAATACGGTGTTCAATAATCACATTCATCACTTCAGCGAGATCACGTGGCATTCTCCAGGCATTTGGGCCTGGCAAAGCGGCCATAATCAGTTGGCCCATAATGAAGTGCATCATAGCGGGTATACGGCGGTACTGATTACGAACCGGGTTGAGCCGGATCGGTCTTTAACCGGAGAAGGCGGCAAAACGATTCGACAAAATGAAATTCCGGAAGCCGTCAAAGCGGGTGTTCAGGAAACCTATGAAAACTGGAAGGTCAGGGAAAAGTATAATCATGCCCGGCACAATCTGCTGGAATACAATGACATCTCGCATTCCGTGCAATTGCTCTCCGACGGAAATGCGATCTATGTGTCCGGAGCCGGAACGGGCAATATCGTACGGTATAATTATGTCCACGATAACCTGGAGCATTCGCTACCGGCGGCCATTCGCTGTGATGACGATCAGCATGAGACCCTCATTCATGGAAACGTCCTCTACAACAATTATGGATTCGCGGCCGGGATTGCTTCGAAAGGCGTTAACGACATCATTAATAATTTCATCGTGAATCCTTTAACGTCGCCGAAGAAGGGGTATATCAGCTTCGAATGGGTTCGGGTAGATGGATCGAAAGTTCGGCACAATGTTGTAGTTTCCCACCCCGCTGGTGGAAAAGTGTATGGGGAAACCCCTTATCCAAGAACGGAAGACGGTGATCCTAAGGTGGAGGATGCAGAGATGGACTCGAACCTGTATTTTCATCCAACCGATCCGCACTGGATAGAGGAACATCTGCAACGTATGCAGTCGGTTGGAAAAGAAAAGTTGAGTCTGGTAGGAAATCCGCTTTTTGTTGACCCGGAAAACGGCGACTTCACGTTTCGTCCGGGGAGTCCGGCAATCGCCCTGGGTATTGAGCCGTTGCACGTTTCCAAAATGGGGCGGAAGAAAAAGGGCGTATTGCACAACAGCGATGGCAGTCCATTTGTGCCCCGGAGGAACTATCCAAAATTCAGCTGGGACACGACACCGATGTACTACATGTTCGGGGACATCGAGCGGGTATTGCATCCAGAGGAAGTGGCGTTTATTGCCGAACGAACCGACTTTCTCTGTATCGAAAAATCGCATGGATTCGAGCAACTCGGTGCTGCCGAGTTGGGGGCAAAGCACGATGCGGCCGCCTTTAAGAAGATTAAACCTGAGATGAAGGTGCTGTTCTATTTTAACTCGGCCTATGCCTGGCCGTTCACCTCGTACAATAAAATGTTCAGGCGCAGAACCATCGATCAGTACCCTGAACTCAAAAAGTTTTTGATTGCGGATCCCGAAAGCGGAGAGCTGGAACACCGCAACAATGTTTTTTTCTTTGACGTGCTGAATCCGGAGCTGCGCGCGTGGTGGGTGAATACGGTGGCTCAGGGTGTGGCCGATTCCGGATGCGACGGCGCCTTTATTGACCAGATGCATGGCTTTGCCTGGTTGCGCAAAAATCAAAGTGAGGAGGTTGAAAAAGCCATGGGCCAGATGATGGCTGCGCTGAAAGAAAAAATGGGGCCGGATAAGATTCTGCTGGCGAACAATGCCCATCAGGAGATTGCCAGACACGTGGTTCCCGTCATGGATGCCAGCATGTTTGAGCATTATCAGGGCGAGCTCCTGAGCAAAGAGAATCTGTTGCAGGACTGGAAGGATATGCTGCGGATTGCCCGATCCGGAAAAATGTCCATCTTCCGGATCGGGATTGAATCCGACCGCAGCCGGGGGAAGAGACCCCGTTCCGAAGAGCGGGCCGGTCTGGCCCGGGAGCGCCTGGAGTATTATCAGGCTTGTTATCTGATCGGTGCCCAGCCCTATTCCTACTTTCAATATGGATGGGGATGGAAGCTGAAGGATGGATCGTTGCATGATTATCCCGAATTGCAAAAACCGCTGGGCATGCCCTTGGGGGCGTATCAGCGCACCACGCCGGACGGGTGGGAGTTTACCCGTGAATTTGAGCACGCCCGGGTATGGGTCGATACCGAAAAGAGTCAGGCCGGGATCACCTGGCGATAAATAGGGGCAACAGGCAGGGAACCCGTGATCATCGCTCATATAGGGGATGGTAAAGTTTCCCCTGTTTGATAGATTCTGCATTATGAATACAATGAACCGAATTGTTCTGTGGATTACATTCTGCATGGCTATGCATGTGAGCGCGGCGGAAAGCAGTCGGATGCCGGCTTTCAGCTGGGATACAGTGCCCCGCTATATGCACGTTCGTAAGGTGACAGCCTTTACTCCGGAAGAAATCGATTATCTGGCCTCGTTCCCTCTGATTACCTTTGAAAAAACAACAGGTATGAAGGAGTTCGGCAGCACTGAAAAAGGAACCTGGCAGGCTGCCAAATCCGTTAAGGCGATCAATCCGCGCTGCAAGATTCTTTACTATCGGAATATCCTGGTTCATTACCCGTTATATGCTGCCGACGAGAAGTTTGAATCGATTCGCGGTGGTCTGCTCGTTGATAAAAATGGAAGCACGAAACTGGTTCGCGGAAAAATGGGGGCTTATGACCTGACGAATCGGGATGTTCAGAAGTGGTGGCTCAATAATGCAAAATTATTGTGTAGCTCAAAATTCATTGATGGGATTTTTGTGGATGGAAACATCAAGGTGCTGGAAACGGGCTACCTCCAGCGGCAGGTCGGTAAAGAGAAAAAGGCTGCTGAAATCGAGGCCTATCATGAAATGATGGAAAAGCTTCCTCGGATGGTGGGAAAGAATAAACTCGTACTGGCCAATATAATCCGGGCGCGTTTTGAAGACGCCGGACTGGAATATCTGGATTATTTTGACGGATCCTATATTGAGGGGTTTGAACATAACGTGGGCAGAGTTTCCAGGGAAGCCTATGTGGCCAAGGGCATCGCGGCCGTTCAGAAAGCGGCCCGGAGTGGGAAAATTATTGCCTTTACCATCGGGATGGGGAAATACACCGATACTGATATGGATGAAGAAAGGCATGAGCCGGAGATGAGAGGATTTGCCTCGGTTCAGAAACGCTTAACCTATTCGTTGGCCCTTTTCCTAATCTGTGCTGAAGAATACAGCTATTTTATGTTTTCCGACGGCTATGGCGTCGATGGCGGGCGCAGTAAACTCTGGATGAAAACGATGCCGGAATATTCCCGTCCGCTGGGGCCGCCAAAGGGAGTCGCAAAGAAGACGGGCTGGATCTATACCCGGGAATTCAAGTTTGCCCGTGTTGAAGTTGATATTGAGAATGAGCGAGCCGAGATTACGTGGCACCCGGAAAAATAAAAGGAATGGGTATGAACTGTTTAGTTAGAGTGAGTGCATGTACATTAATATGCGGTCTTATCGCCACTGCCGCCGGTGCAGAGACTGAAGCAACGGTGCCTTCGGCATCAACCGCGCTGAGTAACGAAGGCTTTAAGCCGTTGTTTAACGGAGAAAACTGGGACGGGTGGTATTTGAAGCTCAGAAGCGGCGATCAGGAAATGGCGGATAAGGTGTTCGCCATCGAAGACGGGGTGGTTCATGTCTTTAACAAAAACTTTCCGGCGGAATATAATCTGAACACCGGAACAAACGATACGCATGGGCTCTTCTATACGAAGAAAAAATACAGCAAATATATTTTTCGCTTTGAGTATAAGTGGGGCACCCGGATTGCAAATAACTTCGGACAATGGCAGTACGATGCCGGCTGTTATTACCATGTCATTGATGACAAGATTTGGCCGGTGGGCATTGAATATCAGATTCGTTACAATCAGATCACTAAACGAAATCATACGGGGGACCTTATTCGCCCGGGCGGCGCTGACTATCTCTGGTTCCCCGGTGTCGACGGAAAAACTTTTCTGCATCCAAACCAGGGCGGAAAAGCAACCGAGGTGAAGGGCTGGCTGCATCTCGTTCCTGAAATCGATAATTTTAATGCGCTGAACGATCAATGGAATCAATGTGAAATCATTGTGATGGGCGCTCAGTATGCCATTCATAAGCTGAACGGGGATATCGTAAATATGGCAACAAATCTCAAACCGGCCGAAGGCATTATCGGACTGCAGTCTGAAACCGCCGAGATCTATTATCGGAATATCGAGATTAAGGAATTTGATGAAATCATACCCATGGAGACATTTCTGAAATAAGTCGGAGATGAACCTCGGAGGAAGAAAATGAAAATACGATTACTCGCACTCTTGTCCGTCCTGCTGTTTGGAGTATCGGCTCAGGCCTATGCACCGGAAGCGGGGTCAGATGTTGAAAAGAATACCGCTGGCGTATGGGCGCTTGAGACCAACCCTGATTTGCCGAATGTCCTGATTCTCGGCGATTCTATCTCTATTGGCTACACGCTGAAGGTTCGTGAACAGTTGAACGGTACAGCCAATGTCTTCCGCCCGCACACGCCAAACGGCAAGAGAGCGGAAAACTGTCAGGGCACCACACTGGGCGTTCAGAAAATCGATCAATGGCTGGGCGGCCGGAAATGGGATGTAATTCATTTTAACTGGGGGCTGCATGACCTGAAGCATGTGCGTCCGGAGTCTGGCAAAAATTCAAACTCCTTCGATGATCCCTATCAGGCCGATCCGGAGACCTATAAAAAGAATCTCACCGAACTGGTCGGCAAGCTCAAGGCCACTGGAGCCCAACTGATTTTTGCTACCACAACGCCGTATCCGGACGGGGTAAAGCCCGCGCGGCTTCCCGCCGATGCCAAGGTATACAACGATATAGCCGTTGAAATCATGAGTGCGAATGGCATCCGGATAAATGATCTCTATGCCGCTTGTGCCGGACGGTTGGAAGAAATTCAGAAAACGAAAAACGTCCATTTTAACAGCGCAGGAAATAGTTTGTTTTCCAATCAGGTTTCCGACGCGATTAAGCAGGTATTGCCAAAAAAAGCTCATTAGGACCGGGATCAATCATATGGATAAAAATAAACTCATACTTGTGCTCAGCGCCCTGTGCATGACATCCCTGTCTATGGCTGGCGAGAGGAAACCCAACATCCTGTTCATCTTTGCGGACGACATGAGCTACGAGACCATCGGGGCGCATGGCCTGCTGGACATTGATACGCCGCACCTCGATACGCTGGTGGAAAACGGAGCCAGTTTCACCCATGCCTACAACATGGGGGCGTGGGGGGGCGCGGTTTGCGTGGCCAGCCGCAAAATGCTGAATACGGGGCTCTTTGTCTGGCGCTCGCAGAATGCGGACCTTAAACAATTTGTGGCCGAAGGGAAAATGTGGTCGCAGCGAATGAGTGCGGCGGGTTACCGCACCTACATGTCCGGCAAGTGGCACGTGCCGACGAGTGCTCCCGGCATTTTCGATGTGGCTCAACATATACGGGCGGGTATGCCGAAACAGGTGCCTTCCGGGTACAATCGTCCAAAGGATGAAGCGGACTATGAACAAGGATGGAAGCCGTGGGATACCAAGCATGGTGGCTACTGGCAAGGCGGTAAGCATTGGAGTGAAGTGCTGGCGGATGACAGTGTTGAATTCCTTGAACAGGCCGCAAAGGACGAACAACCGTTTTTTATGTATCTCGCCTTCAACGCGCCGCACGATCCGCGGCAGGCTCCCAAAGAATATATCGACCGCTATCCGCTCGACCGCATCAAGGTGCCTGCAACCATGCTGCCGGAATATCCCTATGCCGAAGCGGCCTGCGGGAAAGGACTGCGCGATGAAAAGCTGATGCCGTACCCGCGTACCGAATATTCAGTGAAGGTCAACCGCCAGGAATATTTTGCCTTGATTACCCACATGGATGACCAGATCGGTAAAATTTTCCAGGCATTGGAAAAAACCGGGCAGGCTGACAATACCTATATTGTTTTCACCGCCGATCACGGACTCGCCGTCGGGCACCATGGCTTTGTCGGCAAACAGAATATGTATGATCACAGCATGCGTCCCCCCTTTCTACTGTCCGGGCCGGGCGTTAAAGCGGGCGCAAAAATTGATGTGCCGATCTATTTGCAGGATGTGGTTCCAACCGCGCTGGACTGGGCCGGCGGGGGAACGGACGCGGTCGATTTCAAAAGTCTGCTGCCGCTGCTGCAGGGGGAGACTGCTCATTATGATGCCATCTATGGTGCATACATGGGGCGTCAGCGCATGATCACGAAAGGCGGTTGGAAGTTGATCGCTTATCCAAACATTGGAATTAAACGTCTCTATAATTTACAGAAAGATCCGATGGAAATGACCGACCTCGCGGCCAATCCTGAATATGCCGCCAGGCTCAAACAGCTCACCGCAATGCTGGAAACAGAGATGGATGCGCAGAACGATCCGATGACTTCGCTGGCCGCCGCGGATTTTCCGGTAGCTAAATCGAAAAAGAAAGCAAAGCACTAATTCATCTAATACTCTAAACTTCGGTATAGCTGGCTGGAATGCACAGAATATCGACTCAACGGGTAATATTTAACAGAAGGCCGCAAATTTCGCGAAGAAGCTGCTTTATTGCCTTTGTGATCTTTAGCGTAGCGGGTGTTAAATTTTACCCTCGATGAGGAGAATGTTTGTTCAGTGCGAAAGGTTAATAATACAAAGTGCTAGTTTATAAGATGTGAAACACCTCCTGTCGGGGGCGTTATGCTGTTTAGTGGTATCGACACCATGCTCCGTAGGAGCAGGTTTAAAAGAAGTCAGGAAAGCTGAATATGAAAAAAACAAACGGATTGTTAGTAGCCGCAGCAGTATCGATGAGCTGGTGCGGGATGGCCCGGGCGCTTGAACCGCTAAAAGAATCGACTGAAGCATACGTAAAGCTCGTCAACGATCGCTATCTCGCCAAAGCCGATAAAAACGGAAACGGAAAAATCGAGAAAGAAGAAGAGGACGAAAAGCAATGGAGGCGGAATAAAGCCCTCGATAAAAATGGCGATGGGGCTCTGGATGCGGAGGAGTTGAAGGAGCGTACGCTGAAGTATGTAACCAGCGGCGGAAAACAACTCCGGGATGTACGCTATAAACGCACGCCGACCGAAGACGTTTATCTGGATTTCTATTTCCCGGATGTGGATGAAAGTAAAAAGAAGCCGGTTGTGCTCTATACACACGGCGGCGGCTGGGCGGCCGGAAGTCGGCACGGGGCGGGAAACGCTTCGTTTGATGTGGTGCATAAGGCGCTGCTCAAACAGGGTTTTTGTGTGGTTTCCGTTGGCTATCGTTTATGGCGTAAAGAGGGCGGGACCGCGATGCGCGACTGCGTGATTGATGCAATGGATGCGCTCCGTTATATCTCGGCCTATCAGAAGGAACTGGGGATTGATCCGAACCGGATGTACACGTTTGGTGATTCCGCCGGCGGGCATCTTGCGCAGATGGTGCTACTGGTCCCTCCGGACAGTTTGACGGGGGACCCCGAACTGGCGAAATATAGTTATAAAACTGTCGCGGGAGTATCGTGGTATGGACCCTGCGATTTTGAAAAAACATCTTTGTTTAATCATGATGACCGGGAAAATTTCAGAGATCGCTTCGGTCCGCGAATCCTGCTTCCCGACACGGACCCAAAGGATAAACTGGCGCTTTATCAGGAGATGAGCCCGATTAATTATCTGAGTAAAAAAAGTCCTCCGCTACTGATGATTCAGGGCGATAAGGATACGACGATTCCCGTGAAACACGCCTACTACATGCAGGAAAAGGCTGCGGATGTGGGGGCGCCGGTGGAGATCATGATCATTAAAAATGCCGGGCACAACTTCAGAAAAGTGGATGCCGACATTGATCCATCCAGAAATGAAATCATCGCCCGGACGATCAGCTTCTTTGTGGCGCACCGTCCATAGCTTCCATTTTCATCCAGACGAGGCGTTTTTGTAAGTTATCCAAAGATTTCGAGTGGAATGCATCCCTTGGAAAACGGCATCCCGTAAATACGGGATATGCAAACTTCCGTAGTGTGATAGCTTGTCCTACGAATCGGGAAAGGCAGAGGATCTTACCCTTTAAAAGCTAAAAGGAAGCAGGAGGAAATAGAATGAGGAAGACAGCAATTGTTACAACGATAATAACACTGTTGGGAGGCGTGGTTGCATCCCATGGCGCAGAAGTCTTAATGACCATTGACACTCCGACAAACAACGTGAGCAACAATGCTAGGTTCAGGGTGGATCAGCTAGGCAAGGGTTGGTATAAAGATTCCACTTCATTATGGGGCATAACCGATAATGTGCTGTCCAATCCTGGTACGACACCGGGGATCCCGGCTGAAGGCCCGGTTGGGCAAAGCGTTTCAACGGCCTCTTTAACTCCGGGCCTGGACCAGATTAAGGTTTCTTTTGATTATTCGGTTGGCGCGGGCAGTACGCTCTATTTCCATTTGGTCGGCCTGACAACCAACGGTGCGCCGAGCTCGAATGAAATTCTAGCGAACTGCCAGCCTCAGAACGGGTCCACCCAAAACCAGTCCGAAACTGATTTTGGCGACCTGAACATCCTGAACGGCGGCGATCCGAATGGCGGCACCGGTGGCGCTGTTTCGTTTGCAGCAACCTCCGGCACCTATTCGGCTACATTTAACGTTACGAACTATGCCTGGTCGGCCGATGAAAGCCCCGGACTGACGGGAAATATTGCGGATGTGAAGGATTTCGAGATTATTCTGGCCATGTTTGCCTCGAACGTGACCACCAATGATGGTTCCGGGGCAATCTCTATTTCAAACCTGAGCATTGTTGCCGATTCGGACAATACATCCTTGACGGTTACCCCTGAAGAACTCTCCATGATTTTACTGGAAGGCGAAACCGCAGTCACGGGATCGGTTGACGTTGCATACGTCGCTCCAACCAATGTGGATATTGCGGTGTCGATTTCGGATGAATCGCATCCCGGCTCTTTCAGCCTGCTTTCCGCAACACCGCAGACGTTGACCGGTCCGACGACGCTTGAGTTTGAATACGACAACACGGTTTCCAACCTGACGGGCACAGTTGCGACGGGACTGGTGACCATTGCCTGGAATGCTGTGGGAAGCACGACGACTAACGAAGTTGTTATTCCGATCAGCACAGTTGTTGGTTTTGCTCCAAATGCGAACAATACGTTCACCAAGACGCTTGGCACCTGGGGGGATCCGGACAACTGGCTCCTGGACCGCGTTCCCGGCTCGTTGGGCGCCGACCGGGCCATCATCCAGCAGGCCGGACGGGTATGTAACGTGGAAACCAACTTTACGGGTTTGTTTCCTTTCAGAGCGTGGATTCGCACGTCCTCAGGAACGCCTAGTGTTCTCAATATTAATGCTGATCTGAAGGGCATGGCCGATATCTCTGTGGGCCAGGCCACCAGTCAGTATGGCATCCTGAACCACACGGCAGGAGCGGTTGAAGCAGCATCGATCATCGTTGCGCATTCCGCAGGAACAGCTCCTTCCAATTCGGTCTACACCCAGACCGGTGGTTCGGCTGAAGCGAACTCGCTGACGGTCAACCCGACCGGCGAACTAAACATGGATGGCGGGACGATGACCGTAGAAACCGGCATCACGATCAAATCAAACGGCGTAGTCAATGTTGACGGCGGAGAGCTTGAACTGCCTGGAACACCTGATGTTTCAGGAGACGGAATCGTTAAACTGCAGTCGGGATCGTTCTCGGCCGGAAATAACAGCAGTGGTGGAGCTACTTTTAAGGGCCATATCGAGATCAGCGGCGGTACCTTCAGCTGGCTTAATCAGGTTCTTTGCTCTGCGGGTTCTTCGATTACGGTGAATGGGGATGCGGCTTCCATTACGATGCGGCATATTCAAACCACCGATGCCTACGGTAGTTTTGACTTAACGCTGAACTATAATCTCAATGAGACCGGCGTGAGCACAATTAACATGACATCCTGGATGATGCTTCAGAAGACGAAGATCAATGTGGATGGCTCCGCCTACACGGGCGGCCCGCAAACGATTCTGTTGATTGATGGAGGAAGCCTGGATGGTGCAGCAGCCTCCTCCAATATCACCGTAACCGGTTTTGCAGAAGGATATAATGCCGCGGTTACTCAGGATGGTGTAGGCAACGGTGATGTTATTCTGACCATTACCGTGGGCGGTCCGGAAATCGGCATGGACATGGCCTCCGGCGGCCCGGTGATGATTTCGTGGCCGGCCGAGTATGGCAGTGCGTACAATGTGATGACGAACTCCGATCTCGTGAACGGCTCGTGGGGCGATGCGGATTGGACACCGTTCCTGGATGGCGACTTCTATAAAGCCACCAACAGCATAGGCAGCGAGCCACAGCTGTTCTACAGGCTGGAAGCAGAATAACTTTCGTCAGCAGCCGAATTCAACGAACGCGCCCCGGAATGACGGGGTGCGTTTTCCATATAGGGAAGTGGAGAGATTGTGAAGCATAGAACCGGAATATTCATGGGATTGTGTCTGATGCTTTCGGCATCCGGTCATGCAGTAAGCTTTACCCGCGATTCCGGGGATACCAGTTGGACGAATCTGGGTCAGTGGAATGACAATTCCTCGGGCAGTTATCAGAACTCGACAAACTTCCCAATGTCAGGAGATACCATCCTGCTGAATGCCGGAAAAACAGTGACCGTCGACACCAATGCGGCCATAAACACCATGGTGGCGCCGAATGCGACCTCGGATGCTTTTGTGGAATTGGTGTCCGGCGGGACCCTGACAGCAAGCAGTTTTCGCGTCGGCAATTCGTCGCAGGCCGGAAACGGAACGGTGAACCATTTCGCAGGATCGCTGGTGGCCACAACGCTTTCACTCCGGCCGACGGGTACCAAGACGGGCACCTACAACCTTTTCAGTGGAACCGTTTCGGCAACCAATCTTGAAATAGGTAATTCCGCCACGAGCGCCACGGGAACCTCAACGTTTGTCCAGTCCGGCGGAACGGTGACCTCACCTGATATTGACATTGGCGCCTCAGGAATTGGTGAGTACAAGATTTCCGGTGGAACTTTGAATGGAACAGGCACACTGGATATCAACGCCACCGGCCGATTCGAAGTTGCTGGATCCTCTGCCGCTATTTCAGCAGGCGCGCTGGATACGCAAGCGGGCAGTGAACTTGTGTTTGCCCTCGATGCCGCAGGTGTCAGTGCCGTGCAGGTCAGTGGAAATGCGGATCTTACCGGTGCATCCATTGCGGTGGACGGATCATCGTATTGGGGCGGGGCAACCAATTTCACGTTGCTGGATGCAGGATCGCTGGTTTCCATGGCGGGCTCGGTATCCATCACCGGTCTGGTGAGCGCCTCCGTTTCGCAGGTTGGCGACAGCGTGGTGTTGAACGTAGTTGAATCAAAAACCGCGTCCGTTTTTGAAAACACGACCGGCGACGGCTTATGGAACACGCCGGGGAACTGGAATCCGGTTGGGGTGCCGTCCGGCGCGGTGCTGGCACGCATTGCCGACGGTCTGAGCGCAACCATCGCCACCAATCCGCCTGCGGTTGCCGGCATCATTGTTGGCGATCACGCCACGCTGGCCCTCCAGGCGAAACTCACGGTTCCCGAGCTCCGCTTCGAAACTGACAGTGCCCTGAAACTCGATTTGTCAGCACTTGGACTTTCCGCTCTGACCGTCAGCTCAGGCCTGATTTTGGATTCAACGACACAAATCATCATCGATGCCACGGATTACGAAGGGCTCGACGGCTATTTTCCGCTGGTGCTGGCTGAAGGGCTTACCGGCCACTTTACCAATCAGGTTTCTTTCACTGGTTTTAATGAACGGGAGCCTGCTGCGATTGTTGAAGACGACGGCCTGTGGCTGCGTGTGATCGCCATGCCGTCGCTTTCCGAACGGCTCTGTTCGCTGGTACCGGAGAGCCGGGTTGCCGCAGATTATTCCAATACCACCTTTTCGGTTACGCGGAAGTACGATCCCTCCGGCTCGGCCTGGAGTGTTTCGTTCGATGAAGCGCATGTACTGGATACGACTCTGATTCAAACCGCCGCGCACGCCAACCAGTCGTGGGAACTACGCACCGGACGCGGCGGCTTTATCTATTCGCTCCGAACCGGTGGGCTTGGCGAAACCGTGCCGCCGTCGTGGCGCAGCACGCAGGATGCCTCGCCGTGGAACGACGAAGTGTGGCAGGGCGTGGCTGTGGGGCCGTTGAACAATCCGCCGGATAGCCGCTATTTTATGCACCAGTCCGGAGTTTACCTTCTTAGGGATCCTGTCCTGACCAAGCCGTTCTATTCTCCGCAGGTGGCTTCGTATCTCGATGAAGCCAACCGCAGCTTCACCACCGTCAACTGGACGCCGCAGGCGCATGTGAATATCTATGTAGATGAAGATCCTTCCAATGATTGGAAGTCCTACCTGCTCTGCTATACCCGCTACCGCGATTTGGGGCAGGGCGTGATCGAGGTCATGATGGGCTACTACAATTATGGTCCCGATCTGCTCGACTGGTTCAACATGCCGTGGGGCGGTGTGCGACGCACCAGTACCGAATATGCATTCACCTCCGAACCCGGCGGCACCACCTGGCGGGTGCCGATCACAAACAGCTGGGGTTCCAGCGAAGATTTTGACGAGACGGGCGGTTGGCAGGGATTCTGCAATACCTCCAACGGAGTAACCCCGGCGCTCGCGTTTGTATTCGGGCAGGATGTCGTTCCGCGGCTCCCGGGTCAGAAATCGGACAGTTGGTTCCGCACCGGCTATGCCGGTGGAAAGCACCAATACAAGCCGACTGAAACCGATTGGCGCAACTATCTTGTTTCGACTGCCGTCCGCCGCTACAATCTGCCGCAAGGCAACGGTATTTGGTCTACGCATTTTTATGTGCTGGGCGACGACATGCAGGATCTCTCCGATCGCATCCAGACGCGCGGGCTGATCGGTGCCGACCTCGCCGCATTCAACTATACCGAATCCAACACCCCGCTGGTGGCCTACAGCGTTTCTGGCAATGGCAGCAGTTTCCAATGTCTGGAAAACGGAAGCTCGCCGGACTTTTTCCTCTATGCGCATCCGGTCAGCGGCAGCTTCCCGATCTTTGAGATCATCGAAGACGATGGATCGCGCTACCTGACGTGGAATCCCTATGCCAACGGTATCGTCAAGCCCTACGACGGTACGATGGCCGGCCTGCGTCTGCTTGGTTTCGCCATGCCCTCCGCCGGAACTAACGGCACCTATGCCGCGCTGGACGGACTGCTTCCCTCGGAAAACTATCTGCCCGACGGCGAAACGCTCTTCGCCCGCACCGCCACGCCGATCGAAACCTGGCGCGTGGAATATTTCGGCTTTGCCGATGATGCCGCTGACGGTGCCAACAGCGCCAACCCCGACGGCGATTCGGCCAACAACCTTTGGGAATATGGCTTGGGCGGCAATCCGACCAATGCTGCGGATATCGGTTATGTTGCAACTGCTGGAACCCTCGATGAAGACGGAACGAATTTTATGGAATATGTCTATGCCCGACGCATCGGTTCGGAAGCTGAGCTGGACTACAACCTGGAAGCTGCCTCCAACCTGGTTTCCAATGATTGGAACACGGCGGAGTATACGGAGCTTCCAATGGCTGGAAGCCTCGACGCCGAATTCGAGGCCGTCACCAACCGCATCGACACCACCGGAAAAACCAACGAATTTATCCGCCTTAAGATTGAAGCGCTGTAATAATTCCTTGGAGTGCGCAGTCAAGCCTGCGCACTCCACATGGTTATCCCGCAAACACACGATAGGCCTGTTTCATGACAGTGATAAACTTTCGAGATGAATGTAAAATGGATTATTGTTGCTGCGGGACTGCTCGTCAGTCTTCCATCCGTCTTCGGGGCGGAAAACCCCGATGCGCAGTGGACGTATAAAACCGTCGGCGAAAAAGACCTGAAGATGGATGTATTCCTGCCGGAAGGGTATGAATCGTCTAAGGGGAAGTTTCCAATCATTGTAATTTTCCATGGCGGCAGCTGGCGCGCGGGTACGCCGGATATGCATTATCCGGACTGCGTCTACTGGAGCAAACGGGGAATGATCGCGGTGTCGGTGGATTACCGGTTGAAAGACCGTGATAACGTGGAAGTGCCACTCGAATGCGTCAAGGATGCGAAATCCGCCGTCCGCTTTCTTCGGAAAAATGCCGAAAAGTTGAAGGTCGATCCGGAAAAGCTGGTGGTCGCCGGTGGTTCGGCCGGTGGGCAGATGGCCGCCGCGGTAGCCATGATCGACGGTGCAAACGACGATTGCTACGACCTCGCCATTTCCTGTGTTCCCAACGCGGTCATTCTCTACAACCCGTATTTTAAATGTCAGGCGGATTTGTCGCCGCCCAATTTTGTAAAAGCAGGGCTCCCTCCGTTCATCACCTTCCTTGGGAGCAAGGACCCGGCGATCAAGGTCGAGGATCTGGATGCATTTTACAACGCGCTCAAGGCGGCTGGCAATGACTCCGAATATTACGTAGGGCAGGGTGGCAAGCATGGCTTCTGCAACGGGCGCAACATATGGAATCCATTTTTCTATTGGTCGCTTGAGTTGGAGGATGAGTTCCTCGTAAATCATGGCATCCTGACCGGCTCGCATCAGGTGGTTCGGCCAAACGAGGTCTCTCCGCTGGCACCGGACGAGTTTGAGTCATATAGATGAGGATTAATCGCTACTCCGAAACAGGCCAAGGCGGTGGGCGCGGTTGATGGCGGCGGGGGCGTTTTGAACCTCAAGTTTTTCGTAGATCTTGCGGACGTGGTCGGCCACGGTGGTGACGCTGATGCCGAGTTCGGATGCAATCTCCTTCTTTACCTGCCCCTCGCCGAGCAGGGACAGGACTTCCATTTCGCGTTCCGAGAGATTTTTTTTAAGAGAGGATTTTTTCGGGCGGTTGCTCATCATATTCAGGATAAAGTTGGCTACTCTGGGGTCGAGGGATGCCCCGCCATTCATTACGGTCTTGATGCCATCCCTTATGTGGGTGGCCGTGGAGGATTTCAGTAGATAACCCTTTGCACCCAGCGAAATCGCATTCAGGATGTCGGCCTCCTTGTCGGACTGGGTGAGGATAACGATTTCTGTGTCGGGGATGGATTGCCTGAAGAAGGGCAGTGCTTCGAGGCCGGAGAGCCCCGGCAGGTTGAGGTCGAGCAGGATGAGGTCGGGGACATTACGCGTAGACATATCCTGCAGGCTGCGCAACGCGATTTCGGCGGTTCCGAACTGGCTGATCAACTCAATCTGTTCCTCATTTTCAAGGGCGCGGGTGATGACTTCCCGGTAACCGGCGTGATCTTCCACGAGCATGACTTTGATTCGTTTTTTCATCCAATGACTCCAAACCTGCGGGTTTTAAGTTTCAATATGATGCGGGTGCCGCCCGGTTCTGATTTTTCGGTGGACACCTGTGCGCCCAGCAGGCGGGCGCGGCGCTTGAGTGAAGCGGGGACATCGCCGGTCAGGCCGTGTCCGTTGTCGGTGATGGCAAGCTGGATCTCTTTGCCGTTGCCGGTTAGCGTGGCAGCGACCCGGGTGGCACCGGAGTGGCGAATAATGTTGGTAAGGCATTCTTTGTAGAAGAAGAAGAGGTCGATCCGTTTGCGCGGCTTGAGTTCATTGAGATATTCTTCTCCATCGAAGGAGAGGTCATATTCCAGATCGGCGAGCAGGCGGGCGGCAGAGCGCTGCATCTCTTCGACCAGATCTTCACAAAGTCCTTTGGCTTCCAGCATGTTAGTGCAATAGCGGGCGGCAGCGCCGCTTCGTTCGGTAAAGACGCGTGATCGGTCGAGCAGTTCGAGTAGTTCTTCGCGGGAATCAACGGCTTCCCGCGCGAGGTCACCGAGCATGCCGATCGTGTGCAGGTTGGCACCCAGCTCGTCGTGCAGGTCGGCGGCAAAACGTTCCTTGATTCGGGTTTGCTTCCGCATGTGGAGGTTGCGGTCAATCAGGATGGTGAATCCGATGCCGGCGGCGAGCAGGGCGGCCAGCCAGCTCATCCGGTGGAGGTTGGCTTTCTGGCGTGCGTAGCGGTGGTTCAGTTCGGTGAAGACGGCGGGGCGTTCGGCTTCAAGGTCATGACGTCGGGCCAGTTGGTGCAACCAGTTTCGGACGGGTAGGATATCGCCAAAAAAATTGCGGCCATCGGTTAATGCAGTCAGCGAGCGGGTCGGGTTTTTGATGGATGCCGGAAGGTCGCTGCTTACGGGTTTACCCAGTCCCACATTCCGGCCATTGGAAAAGAGCTCGATTTCGGCAAAGCCGATACGAAAGGGGGTGGATGTGGAGGCGTCGGACAGGCGTACGTAGCGGCAGGTGGTTTCGGGGATGCGCCACATCATGATAGGCCCGGTATCGTTGACGCTTTCCAACCGGTTTTCCAACAGCATTTTTGTGTCGGAAAAATCGGGTAGGTTGGCTCCCTCAATTCGCAGGTGCCGGGGGAGGCCCAGCTCGCCGGCGTGGGCCTGGGGAACGGTATCGGACTGATCGACGGCATGCAGGTGGATGCGTGAGAGGGAAAACTCGCCCTCTAAATCGATGTCTATGATCGGTTGCAGCCCGTGCGGGCTTACATAGGCGACACTTTGAAGACCCTGGGCGGTATCCATCAGGTAAGGCGTGAGGCCGTCTACCACAAACCGGGCGTTCCACGAGCTGTCGCCGAGTTCAAAGTGGCTTGATGAGACCTTGACCGGTTGGCGCAGCGCCACGTTTTCTCCACCGCTGAAGACCATAACCTCCGAGAGTTGAAATATATTGTTGTTGTCGAAAGCGCGCGCGGAGAGGCGGGTTGCTTCGATCCTTACCCATGATGCCAAGGTGCCTTTGGCGGGAATCACGAAGGGGGCGATGCGCGGCAGGATGCCCTCGGCGGAACGGTATTCACCCAGCAGGCTGCCGATGCGATCGTGGGCGGTTCCTGTTGTGATCCGGAAAACCGCGGGGAAGCCGTCTGCCTGAAATCCATCTTCCGAATCACGCCGGATCGTTGGCACCAGCATGATTTCGTTGATCGGGGTTTCCTTTTCCAGTTCAATCTCGATCCATTCCGGTTGTTCGGGAGTTTTATGAGGCAGCGAGCGGTAGCCGATGGAGCCAATGCCGCTGCGCAGGCTGTAGTGGGCAAGCTGGGCGAGTTCGGCGTCGATCTCTGCCAATCGCTGTTCAAGCCGGCTGAGGGATTGTGAAGCGAGCGGCGTTTCCGCATAAGCCCCCTGGGCCGGAAAAAGCACTATCATCAGAGCTGCAATGCAAATTATGGAAATTCTACTCATAGTTTCTTTTTGTAGCACGGTTTCGCGGGCCGCCTGAAGGCAGAAGTACAACCCTTTCATTCATCCATCTCTTACAATCCATAGTGTCAAAATGGAATCAGCCGGACACCCTCTAAACGGAGGGTATGCAGATTTTCGCGCCTTGGCATAGTGCTGTAGCTAATTGGGAAGGCCAGGAGCTGCCCATACAAGTCAACCACCAGTAAAAAGGAGAAATTAGCATGAAGAACAGTATAAGCATATTTAGCGCTTGTTTAATTATGGCGGCCTGCAGCGTACAGGCCGGAACGATTCAGGCAAACTTCGGGCACCCGGAGATGGGTGCATTTGCCATCCAGAAAAAAAATAATTCTGCAACTGCGACGTATAGAAGAGATGGCGGGTCAGCGTATGGCGGGCAGAGCTTTAAGGTGGATGCCGAGACCACGTTGCGGGCCGTCACGTTTCAGAAACAGGCCACAACAACGTACTCGGGGTCACCGAGCGAGATTTGGTTGTTTGTGGGTGAATATACCAATGGTGTGATCGCCTCCACCAATCTGCTGGATACCTTTGATGTGACGGGGTCCACCCTGACGAATGCCCATTATTATTCGCTCAATTTGGATGCTGATCTAGTGCTGAGTCCCGGCACCTATACCTATCAGATTTGGTTTGCCCAAGCCAATGAGTCGCATGCGTTGACGATGAAAACCGGTACCGCTACCACCTACACGAATGGGACCTTTTTTTATCAGCCAAATGCGGTTGATTTTCCGAAACCATCCTATACAGAGAGCTCTGCGGTGGGCACAGATTATACCTTCGGACTGCATAGTGAGGTCGTCGGGGTCATTCCGACCGTGGTTAATTTGAGCTCTGAAGAGATCACCATGGATTTTACGGTAGATCTCGATGAGAAGGCTGGAAATACCTCGATCGGTTATTCGACCGTGAGTGGATCGAATGTGGTGGTCTCTTCTATTATGTTTAGCGATGAAACGCATGCGAACGCATTCACAAATCTAACCGCCTTGCCACTTGTATTGACGACGCCGCTTCCGACGACCACTCCGCTTGAGTTTAAGTTTGATAATACGATTGCCGGTTTGGCCGTTGATGAAATGGCCACGGCCACCGCCACGATCGATTGGTACGAAGAGGGCGGCACGAATGGTCAATTCATTGTATCTCTCTCGGCGTTGGCCCTTGAAGTGTTGCCTTCGAGCTCAATTACGAATACGGGAAGTGCGTTCCCGACCAATGATATTGTGTTGAGTCAGGAAATATTGAGTACGGATGGGGCATCGTTTATCAAGGACACCTTGGGCGGTGGACAAACTTTTACTCTGGATGCGAATAAAACGATTAGCGGGTTCACGTTCTATGTTAAAAATGGAGCGACGCTCGATGACACAGAGCATTCTCTGAAAGTCTGGGTAGGCGAAATGAACGGTACGACCGCAGGGGAAACGATTCTGGAATCGAGCATTGATGTTTCCGGTCATTCTTTGGCCAGCGGTTCTTATCAGCGCATTGATTTTACTGAAGAGTTGAATCTTTCGGAAGGAAGCTATGGTGTGCAACTGGCCTGGGGAGAGGGTGCTGTAGGCATCCGTCTTGGTAACTCGGCCACGAATGTGTATGACGGCGGAACGGGGCAACGTTTTGGTTATAGCGGGACGCTTCCTGTTAACGGCGGAGCGTTTGCCTGGGATTACGTCTTTGCGCTGCATGGTGTAGACGGTCCGGATGGGTATGACGCCTGGTTACTTGATTATGACCTCGGTGCTGAGTCTGGGAAGACCGATAATCCGGACGGCGATGCCTATAATAACCTTTATGAGTATGCCTTCGGTGGTAACCCGACCAACGCGGCAGACATTGGGTATATGAATCCGCTCGGATACAGCTTACTCGAGGATGGTTCAACGTACTGGTTTGAGTATGTCTACGCCCGTCGAATTGCAGCGACCAATGAGCTGGTCTACTCTTTAGAGATGGCTACCGATCTGGTTGCTTCGAACTGGGCCGCTCGCGCTTATACAGAACTCCCTGAAGCCGGGGTTGTTGAGGACGATGCCGATTTCGAAACCGTCACCAACCGCATCGATACCACCGGGCAGAACGTAGAGTTCATCCGCGTGGATGTTGAAGAGCTGTAAAATTGAAACCTTTCAGTCGAGGTGCCCTGAAACGGGCATCTCTATTGTGATTTTGGGGGCGTTGAATGCCCTTAATAAAGGAGAATAATGATTAATAAAATTAGTTATACGTTAGCCATTTGTTTGGCGGGGGTCTGTGGGGCTCAGGCGGCGAACATCCACTGGTCAGGTGGAGCTGGAACGGCCGATTGGAACGATGCAGGGAGTTGGAGTACGGCGTATGTGCCTGGAGCAACGCAAAGTGATACGGCTTTGTTTATTGGTTCCGGTGATAACACAACGTTGGTTGCACCGTTTACCTTCACCAATTCCTCTTCCATAAATTTGAGGGGTGAACCCACCGTGACGCTAAGTGCTGATCTGTCGGGCGTGAGCTCATTCTTGTTGGGTGGAAATGGCAACAATACTGGAGGGTTTGTGAATCAGACGGCTGGTACGCTTTCGGCGACTAGTTTGCGGGTAGGCAGCTCTTCAACGGCCACGAGCTTTTCGGGGTATACACTATCCGGGGGAAGCATTGTTAATTCGGGCGAACTCTATGTGAATATGGGAACCCTGTTGCTGGAAAATAATGTCGCAACGGTTTCGGCTGATTCCATGAGAGTCACCGGTATTGGCACGTTGGCTTTTGAATTGGGTACAGATGGCGTTAATGCAATTGATGTTGCGAACAACTTCTTAGTGGAGGCAACGGCAAAGTTGTCGATTGATGCCTCAGGACTGACTGCAGGAGAAGGCGACTATGAATTGTTGTCTTTTGGTTCGTATACCCGAGCATTTCAATCAGAGAATGTGACCATCAGCGGTCTTGCTGACGGATTGAGCGGTTCTATCACCTACGATGCCGACAGCATGAATCTGACGGTTATTCCGGAACCTGCGACGCTTGGATTGATTGCCTCTTTTGGGGGTGGGCTGCTGTTCGTTCGCCGTTTGATCCAGTTATAACCTGAAATGGGTAAAGCTCCCGGATTCTTAGATCCGGGAGCTTTTATTTTATCAGAATTTGCAAATTAAGAGGGATAGTATGAGGGCAGTTTGCAGGTTAGGCATTCTATTTGGTAGTACCTTTCTCATGGTCGGAACGTTACTGGCTGCAACGGTTCACTGGACGGGCGGCGCGAATTCCAGTGATTGGAACGATGCGACGAGCTGGAGCACGGCCTATGTGCCCGGATCAATCGAAGCGGATACCGTTTTATTTGTCGGAACTGCTGATAGTACGACGCTGGTGACACCGTTTGTCTTTACGAACAGCTCTACGATGAATCTCCGAGGTGAGCCGATGGTTACATTGTCAGCCGATCTCTCCGGAGTGAACAGTTTTCTTCTCGGCGGTAATAACAATAATGATGGCGGAACTGTCCATCAAACAGGAGGAGCCCTTTCCGCGGTTACGGTGAGGGTCGGGAGCATCGCGGGTGCGACAACGGAATCGGCCTACACGATTTCCGGCGGTCGTATTGCAAACTCCGGAAACCTGTATGTGAATAAAGGAACCTTTACGTTGTCCGGATCCTCCGCCGAGGTGGAAGCTGATTCGATGACGGTTACCGGTATTGGAACGCTGGCTTTTGTGTTGGGGTCAGATGGCGTGATACCGATCAGCGTGACCAATGCCTTTACCATTAATGATTCGACTTCAAAGCTCTCCATTGATGCGTCGGCTTACACGACAACAAATTCAGTGGTTGAGTTGGTACACTTTGGTTCTTTAAGCGGTAGTTTTGCAACCTCTGAAATTTCGATTACCGGGCTTCCGGCGGATCAGGCGGGCACAATTGTTTATGACGACAACCGGTTGACCTTGGAGCTGGGGGCGGCACCACCGGCGGATTCCAATATTGAGTGGGATAATGAAGCGATTGTGAACATCGGGTGGCACACCGCTGCTAATTGGGAAAATGATATGCTACCGGGAAGCGTGACCAATCAGAATGCTATCCTGGATGGTATGGCGGATGCGCCTTATGTTGTGCAGAGCTTCAATCCTGCAAATCCCTTTGATATCACGGTGCGCAACGAGGCTGTACTTACCATTGAGGCGGACCTGCTGAACGTGGACGATTTTTATCTGGGTCCCAACGCAGGTAATGGGGGCGGCGTTGTTAATCACAGCAGTGGTACCGTCGCTGCAAAACAGGTGAGAGTGGGAGGCAGTGCGACGGCTGCATCGGACTCCGACTATACCCTCAGCGGGGATGCTGAATTAGTTACAACCACCGATTTATATGTGGGCATGGGCACCTTCCGCATCGATGGATCTGTGGCAACTGTTACGGTTGGCAATAATTTAAACTTGTCAGCGGGTGGAAACGTAACGCTCGAGTTGGGTGAATACGCACCTGCACCATTTGATGTTGCGGGCGCCATGAGCATTAATGCATCAGACTCCGTTCTGACGGTAGACGGCTCATTTTATCGCGGAGGAAGCGGACACTTTGAATTAATTCGGTTTGGCGGAATCAGTGGCGCTTTTGCGACTACCAATGTGGTGATTAAGGGCTTTAAGGCCAATCAGTCGGCATCGGTCCTGTTCGATGCAGATAGTTTGGATTTGATCATTTCAACGGATGCCGTGGCCGATTTGGATAGCCAGTTGTGGTTTTCGATGACGCCGCCTGCCGGAACGATTTCGGCAGGGCCTTCTGATCTGTTGCTGAATAACGAACATCATGCGTCGACGCTGGCATCGCCCGATTTGACTTGTGTGCAGACAACCGATGGAAATGACCTCATTTATACCGTGGGCTGGACAGGCAATGATTTTGATGCCGATGGCTCAGAAGATACAATCACGTTTGATCTGCGTGTGAAGGCGTACACCGGAACTTCGTTTAACTATAGTGCGGATCCGGCTAGTTCATCGATTGTAGGACTGGGCAGCGCGGGGGACGTCACTGAAGATAATGGCCGCTGGGGCGTTGGTACCGATATCGATCTGGATGAAGGGGAAAGTTTACACTTCCAGGTGGAGAATGTTCAAATTTCCGTTGAGAATTATACAGCCGAAATTGATGGATTTACAGCCTTTGGATTGAATGAGGTCGCGGGTAATACCCATAAACATATTCGCGGTGAGGGCATCGGAAGTAATCTGGATTCCGGTGTTGTGAGTGTTCCGGAGAATTATACGTTTTCGCCCTTGAATCCATTGATGGTGACCTGTGCGGGCACGGCAACCCACATTGGGTTTCAAATTGATTCAATCGAATTCAGCTTGAATGTCCACAATCCTGACTTAGATCCAGTTTGGGACCCTTCTGATTACTCGTATATGAAGGATGGGGTTGGTTATATTGAGCCCTATCCTGAGCAGGCGCCGGGAGTAGATTTTCCCGAATTTTCCTGGGATAAAGTCCCGCGCTGGCTTGCAGTACGCAATCTGAATGCCTATAGCGCAGAGCAGATCAGCACGATTGCATCCAACTATCAGCTGGTGATGCTGGAAAAGAGCAATCGAAACGGACTGACCTACACGGAAGAGGGGCAGCTCAAAATGGCTGCTGATCTCAAAGCGGTTTCTCCGGAGATCAAGGTGATCACCTACTGGAATTCGGGGCTGCACTATACCGATTTTGAGGCGGATTTAACCTACGACCTGGAGACCTGGAGTTTGAAGAAGGTCGATTCCGATGGGGCGGTCACATACGAACTCCAGCGGGGTACGCAGTATAAGTATGATCATTCGAATGCGGATTTGCGGGACTGGTGGGTAAATGTAGCTTTGACGATGGCGTCCGACGAGAATGTTGATGGTGTGTTTATTGATGTTCCTAAGGCTTCGAACCCGCACTTTTATGATGAAAATGGGGATCCGCAGACGGATTCCACGCTCATGTACGATGCATTGAGAGCGGGAATGCCCGCGAATAAGATGTTGGTGGGAAATTCACTGCGCGTATCGGATGCGAATGGACATCGGCAGTCGATGGAGTGCTTTGACGGTTCCTATCTCGAAAACTGGCACTATACATACGGTTATTTTGAGAGCCTGGATGACGACCATACGGAAGGGGATATTATCGGAACGTCGATTCAGCTGATGCGTGAGGCGGTCGCTCGTGGAAAAATGATTAACATGAATTCGGGGCCGGATGGACCGGGGATTGAGGATGACCCCGCACCGGCGGGTTCCGCCAATATGGCGGCACGCCGGGCCTATGCCGAAAAATATGTGGATTTCCCGCTGGCCGTCTTTCTTATTGCCGCCGAAACCAATGCCTACTTTTGTTACAACATGGGCCCGAATGCGATTGAAGAGAGCTATAATGACGATGTGTGGGATGCGAGTTTTATACCGGCCTTAAACCGCCCGCTCGGCGCGCCGCTGGGTGATCCAACCCGGGACGGCTATATCTATACCCGCTCCTTTGAGCATGTGGATGTCTGGCTGGATGTGGATTCGAAAGAGACGGTGTTCGCATGGGACAGCGTGGATGCCGATGCGGATGGACTCAATGATCTGTGGGAATACCGTAACTTTGGAAACATCACCAATGCCGTTCCAACGGAGAACCCGGATGGGGATGCCTACACGAACACAGAGGAATATATCGCCGGGCTTAACCCCAACGTCTTCGACACGTTCAACATCTCTAACTTCACCGTGGGAACGAGCAATACGTTTGAATGGAATGCGGTCAGCGGGCGCATCTACAACGTGTATTGGTCGAGCAACTTGGTTGATGGATTTACGCAGATCGAAAGCAATATCACCGATGGCATGTTTATTGACACGGAACACGCAGGAGATCCGGCTGGGTTTTACAAGATTACGGTCGAATTAGATCAGTAACCTCAAACAACCCGAAGCTGAATAATGAAGAATATGAGCGGAGAGATCTCCTTGAGAACCAGCAATACGTTTGGAATATTGATAGCCGGGTTGGCATCTCCGGCAGGTGCAATGCGTTTTCTCCTCTTAAGATAGATCGCTAAAAAGAGAGGGCAAAATTAGTATGAAAATAATGCTATACACATTAAGCGCCTGTTTGTTGACCGCGGGCGTTGCGCAGGCGGCTGGCATTAATGCATCGGACGGTGAGTGGAGCGATACCCATACCTGGACTACCGCCTACCTTCCCGGGGCGACTGCAGTTGATACGGCCATTCTCGCGGCCAACGATGATGTAACGGTTGCAAATGACGCGACTTATGCGACCAACCGCGTGGACCTTATCGTGCGGGCCGGGGCAGCATTGGATATTAGCGCCGACATGACGGTGATGCGCAGTATGAAGATCGGATATAATGGCAGTGAGGGTGTCACGGTGACCCAGACCGCAGGAACCATCGACCGGTTGGACGAATCCTTTGCTCTGGGCACAGATTCGAGCAGTTTGTCTACCTGCACAATCTCCGGGACTTCGGTCTTGGATTTCAATGGAAACATGACTGTTGGCTCGAACGGCCTGATCAACGTCGTCGGCGGCCATGTTACGATTTCGGCTGGTAATGATACGAATGATAACTTCATGATCGAAACTGCGGGCGCACTTCATTTTCAGCTCGATGCCGCCGGCGTTGGAACCATCGATGCTGCGGGGACCTTTATTGTAGATTCCACCCACTCGAAGCTCACGATCGATGCCTCGTCCTATCAGGGTGAAGCAGCGATCATCGATTTGGTTACGTTCAGCACAAACATCGGCACATTTGCCGCGAGTAACATCACGGTTATCGGGGTCAAGAGCTGGTCGGTCGGTTATGATGCCGACAGCATGTTTGTGAGTCTGGCTCCTGATGGACAGGGCGATATCCTCCTGATTGGTCAGGATGACTTTGACGGAACGGAAACGTTTTTGAGTAAAGTGAATTCCGATCCAGTAAATCGAGAGAATTTAGTTTGGAACGAGGTGAGTCGGGCGACCGTTGCAGAGCAAGCGGTTATTGATACCAGCGTTTCAGCGGGGGGGCTTATCGGACTGAATACGGGAGATGAGGATGGCTTTCTGGAGTCGACCAAGACCGATCAGTTTTTCGCGATGTATCGCGGCGGAGTAACGGCTGCCCGCACACTCACCTACACCTTTGACATTACAGGGAGCACCGATCTGAGATTATCCATGGACTGGGCGTGCTCGGGTTATATCGAAGATCCGTTGATCAGCGTTACGTACTCCATAGACGGGGCAGCTCCGGTCTCTGTTTTTTCTGTCGGTGTTTCCACTTTGGACTGGACGGAAACTATGGAAGATGGACGGAATGTGCTTAATGGACGCAGCGCAGCAGTAATGGTTAACGGTGTGGCTGCTGAGCCGCTCACCGATCTGTTTCAGACCTACACCCCGACGATTGCCGGTACGGGATCGGTGCTGACTGTAACCATTACCATGGGAAGCTTGATCGGAGGTCCTGCCTATGGCTTGGATAACCTTGCGCTTTATGAAAATGATTTTATGAGTTTTTTGCCGCAGCACGTGGCTCACCTCGATCCTTATACCTGGGATAAAATTCAACGTGGATGCTTTATTCGTTATATAGGCGATGGTGCTTATCCCGAAGAGGCGGTAGAGATAATTGCCGAGAGCTGTACATATATTCATGGTCAAAATACGGTTGAACAAAGTTCAAGAGAGCAATTCACCATTCCTTACCCGAAGAGAATATACCGGTTTGCTTATAAGAATCTGACGAAACATTATGACCGGCAGGATTCAATATTTTTAAATGTTCCACAGTGGTTTATGCATGAAGCGGGTGGAACACCGAATATCAAAACGGACTATCCGATCCTTAATTTGACCAATACAAACACGCTCTATGCCGGCATGAATCTTCATGAGTGGTGGGTCGACGATATGAGGGACACAATCAACCCAAATCTCCCGGGTAATACTATTTTTATCGATTCACTAAATGGAGCGATGCGAGCGGGTCAGAGTGGAAACTATGACTATTGGGGTAACCCGATTGGGGACGGAACCTATTATAATAACGATTATACAGAGAATTATTTAAAGCCCCTGTTAGCTGATATTCGGGATGAATTTTCCGATGAGATGATTGTCACGGGTAACTACTTAAATCCCTGGTTTCTTCCGGATGGAAACTATGAGTATGTGAGGGATTATTTACATTGCTGCTATATTGAAAATTCCGAACGTTTTGGTGATAGCTATACTGATATTTTAAACAAAACTATTGATCAGGTTCAGCGGGTTAGTGAAGACGGTAAGATGATATTTTATAATATCTCACCCGTGAAACCTACACCGGCTCCGGCCATGTCTATTGAGCAAATGCGCACAAAAGCATCAAATGCAATGCCTGAGTTTTACGCTTCTTTAGATGCAACCGAACAGGACGATTTGGCGGAGATGTATGCGTATTTCGAGTTTAAGCTCGCGATGTTTCTTTTGACGGCTAATGAATATTCTTATTTCGATTATAAAACGACGGTTGTCGGCGATTATGGAGGAACTCGTCTGTTTAGAATCGTTCCGCCCTTTCCCGAATTTCAATATCCTTTAGGTGCGCCTCTCGATGCTGCGGTCCGAAATGGAAATGAATGGACCCGCGAGTTCCAGCACGCTTCAGTCTGGCTTGATTCCGGAACAGGAGAAGCTGAAATTATCTGGAACAGCTTTGAAGTCTGGATTGCAGGACATGGGCTCTCGGGCACCAACGCGACAGAGACCGCTAATCCGGATGGTGATCGTTTTAACAACTACGAAGAATATATCGCAGGGCTTAACCCCAGCGTCTTCGACACGTTCGATATCTCTATTTTCACCGTAGGAACCAGCAATACGTTTGAATGGAACGCGGTCAGCGGGCGCCTCTACAACGTGTATTGGGCGAGCAACTTGGTTGATGGATTCACGCAGATCGAGAGCAATATCACCGAAGGCGTGTTTATTGACACGGAACGCGCAGGAGACCCGACTGGGTTTTACAAGATTACGGTCGAATTTGAAGATTAACAGTTAAATGGAGTTTAAGTTGAATGAATGGATGTAGAGTGAAACGAGTGATGGGGTTAGCATGCGGATTGTTGTTCGCAGCTACTTCGATAGCTGAACTTGAGCCGACGGGAAGCGGAGCGCTTCGCTCAGAAGTTTGTTTGAATGGAACCTGGAAGTTGAAAGTGGACGGCGTTGATGAACCGGCCGATGTTCGGGTGCCGAGTTCGTATGCGGGACAGGATCAATTGTGGGGCCATGATCATTGGGATGTCTGGGGCTATCCTAAGGCGTGGTATGATCGAGCCGCGGTGTATAGCAAAACGTTTCAGATTCCGGAGAATCTGGGCAATCAGCGGGTGTTGATTCATTTTGGCGGAGTGCGGCACGTCGTAACGGTCGAGGTGAACGGTCAAGAGGCTGGACGTTGGAACGACTCCTATATTCCGTTTGCATTTGACATTACGGATCTGGTTCAGGCCGGTGAAAACGACATGAAAGTCCATATCGCGTCCGATCGAACCTGCGGGTTGTTTGAGGACTACAACCAAAACCGTCGCGGCATCTATCAGGATGTCCACCTTCAGTTTGTGCCGGAGGTTCGTGTGACGCCGGATATTTACATACAAACGTCTGTCATCAATCAGGAGATGACGTGTGAGATTCCGGTACGTAACGACAGTGCTAAACCGCAAACCTTCGGTCTGCAATTCAAGGTGGTTGATGCAAACGGAACGGTGGTAAAAAACTGGTCGGCGGGAAAAAAAATAACGGTTGCGCCTGGCGACGTGGAAACAGTGACGGTTTCCGAGCCGTGGAAAAACCCGCACTTATGGTCGATTGATGATCCGAATCTTTATCACCTTGAAACCGAGGTGGTGAGTGAAAATAAAACGGTTCTGGATCGGCATAGCCTGCGCTTCGGGTTCCGGGAAATCACCTGGGAAGGGCCCCATCTATTCCTGAACGGCCGTGAAATTTTTCTGCGCGGGCACGGTGGGCATGAGCTTGGTGATTTACAGCACAGTAAGGAATATGCCGAATTGTGGATCAAGCAACTGAAGGATCAGGGGCTTGATTTGATGCGGTTGCATGATTATCCCCGTGATGACGCGTTGTATGACGCGGCGGATGAAATGGGCTTTTTGTTTCTTGCCGAAGCAGCACACCATTTCCGCCTGCCGCCAGTGGAATTACAGATGGCGCACACAGAACGAATGGTCAAGCGGTTGCGCAACCGTCCGTCGGTTCTCATGTGGTCGGTGGCCAACGAGCTGCACTGGCGCAATTTTCCGGAACCGGTTCATCTGATTGAACTCTGCCGTAAACTGGATCCAACACGTCCGGCGTTTAACAGCGACTTCAGCGCATACAGCCTGCATGGCGATGTGGTAGCCCATCATTATAAGGCGGACGAAATTTGGACGGACTGGGAAAAATACGGCCCTGACAAAGTGATGGTCTGGGACGAGATCGGCAATGTCTGGCAACACGACCGCCCGTTGAAAACCGGCCCGGCCGGATTCGAAATCAGTTCTCAGGATGTCGCGACCGGGATCTGGCGCGACGGCTGGGAGCAAATGCGCACTGACATTGAAATCATGGCGGACGGCAAAGAAATTAATGGAAAATTTTATCGGGTGAATGCCTACATTCCATGGGAATACAGCTATGTTTTTTACCGGTTCCAACCGTTGAACAACTTCCAGCGCTTCTATCCTGAATACGAAGAAATAGAAGGCTCAAAGGGAATGAAGCCGCTCTTCATCAATCCATGTGCAACCACCCATAATCTGTGGGATCCGACGCTGCCCGAGTTCCAGCCGAACGCAGGACTCTATTGCTTTAACGAATATCTGGCACGGGTTCGTTTTCCTGATGATTCGAAGGACCGCACCTTCTTCTCCGGTCAGACGGTGAAGCAGAATGGACGTCTGTTTTATGAAGATTATCGCCCGGCGGATCGCGTTGAGTTCCGGGTGGAAACCCCGGACGGCAAGGTGCTGAATGCTGTGACGCAAAATGTCTCGCTGGCGGCGGGGGAATATGTCCCCGAATTTGCATCGGCGTGGAAACTGCCCGTCGTTGAAACGTTGACACCGGTTCGGATCGTTCGCCAGTTCTCAAACAAAGGGGAAATTGGATATCGCAAAGTGAGCGAAGCAAAAATCTTCCCTACATTCCAGTCGGTGGATTTGGTCGCCCGGAAAATTGCTGTGGTTGGAAAAGACCTGCAGCGTATATTTGGTGGTGCGGGAGTGCCGGTGTCGACCGCTCAATTAATCATTACCGAATCGATGGATCCGGATGCTGAGGCGCTCGTCGCCAACGGCGTGCGGGTGTTAGTGCTGTCGGCGAATGATGTTGCAGGAGGGAAGCAACTCAGCCACTACAACATGATTCCGAAAGCGAAGCATCAACGATTTTCCGGTGCTTTTGAAAACGTCAGGCTCGCGGATGGATCGACGCTAACGTTCGGAACACCCGGAAAAGAACGTTCCACCATAACCGGAGAAAGCTTCAACGTCGATGAACCCCATTCGGGGGCGTGGATGACGTTCGATCTGGATGCCACCTTTGATTTCTCTGAAACCGGATTGATTCATTTGGACTATAGATTGTGGATGCGTCCCGGTGAGGGCGGATTAGCCAAACTGTTTACCAACGTCGGCGGTGCACCGTTCTTTCGTAAAACCATTCGCCCAATGCTCTCCGATTCCTCCGGCCGCTGGTTTGTCTGCGGGGAAAAAGATGTGAGCGAACTCGTGCGGGAATCAGCCACGGCCTATAGAGGTTCGGTGATGTTCGATACCTTGCGTCTTACGTGGGAGCCGGTTCGGTTGGAGTCCGGGGCCGTCGTGGCAACCGGCGAAAAGATCGTTCCCGACTTAAGTTCGGTTTCGGCGATCGGCTTTGTATTCGATGAAACGAATCCGGGCGCTCCCGTGCAGTTTACGGCCATCAGCCTGCGGGGCGGAGCCAAAGCAGAAGCAACCCTTCAGCCGGGTTCGGTCACTCATCGTCTGGTCGACGGACTTGGACAGGAAGATTTCGCATTCTGGCGCGGAGGTAGCGCTGTACGTAACATGACCGTTCCTTCGGGGCGCAACGTCCGCCGGCTTCTCTTTGGTAACAAAGACGGATCGGGATCCGCCTTGCAGGAGACCTTTATCGGACGGGGCGTGGTGCTCGAGAGCGCGCTGAATACCACTAACCTGAAGGAGCCGGTCGCCGGCTTCCTGCTCAATCGCATGGTTGATTATCTCGTCGATTATCAACCCGCGGAAACAGCGGCTAACTTGGTGGTGGTCGGTGAGGGGCCGTTCGAGATATGGGTCAACGCGTTGGGTGCGAGTGTGCAGTCCGACCTTTCGGCATCGGCGATTGCCGCCGTGGATGCGCAGAACGCATCGGCGCTTACGGGCGCTAAGAGTGACTTGATGTCCCACCTCGAACAGGGCGGAACGGTTTGGTTCTCAGACGTTACACCCGATACGATCGATCTCGTTCGTGAAATCAGCGGCAAGCCGCTTCGCTTGACGGAGCCCTTTTTCGGTCAGCGTTTTTGCTGCATCAAAGCACCGGTTTCCTGGGCGCGGGTTGGATCGCCTCACGAGTGGGTCGATTATTATGACGGCATTCTGGCCCCGTATCCGTTCGAACCGAACTTCAGTCCGCTGCTGGCTGGCATCGCTAATCTGGATCTTGACTGGAAAGGAACACCGATGTTCCGTCAAGGTATTGAAATCGAAGGCATGAATCCGGTTTCGGCTTCCGCAGATCATCAGATATTGATCAGCAACTGGCATATCGGCTCCGAGGGAACCGACCATCTTTACGGCGAAAACCTTAACGGAGTGCGCGACCTGCGCCAGAGCAGCTGGTTCGTTAACCGCGACCCGGTGGTGCTGGAACTTGCGGTCGGCAAGGGGCGTGTCATTATTTTGCAGCTCGACCTCACGGCGGGCGGCGACAAGGCCAAACGGATACTGCAGACGCTGCTGACCAACCTAGGCGTCTCGTTTGACGGTGCGATGCCCGCGCCGGCAGAAGCGATCTACAGCTCCAAACTTCGGAACGATCAGCTAGCCCGCTTCGCGGTCTACGATACACAGATTGATCCGGTTCAGCGTCAGTTCTACGGGGTGCCAAACCCCATGCCGGACTACCACAAAGAAACCCGTATCGGGGTGATGGCGACTGAGGAAGCTGAACTACCACTTATGGGCTTCTTCGGCGATTCGCTGACTCTGGGACTTTCCAATCCATTGGCGGAAAAGCTGGAAGGCGTTGTTCAGATGGATAAACCGATTTTGCTTCACCGCAGCCGCTCTGCCGGCGGGATATTGAAAAATAAAATCGGCGACGCAACATATGCGCGTGTCGTTTTCTCGATCGGAGAAGTGGATGCGGGTGTGGAAACCACGGACGCTGAATTCCGCAGTCATCTTGAAGCGATCCTGAAGGTGATCTCAGAACATTCGCAGAAGGTATACTGGGTACCCGCTCCGTCTGCGTATGGAAACGGTGAAAACGCTGCCCGCGCCCGTGAGCTCAATCAGATTGCCACCGAGTTTTTCGACGGGAAAGATGTCTATATGCTTCCGTTCGTCTATGCGGATCAAACGGATTTGCCTTCCGGTTACTTCTCCGGATTCAGCACGAAATTCCAGCCGGAGGAGGCAAAGGTTTTGGCGGAGCGTTTAGGTCAGGGGATCATCTCCTTTGGCGCGCAATAGAAGTAAATGTTCCAGGGGTTGGGAAATGGGTGTACCGTTTTTCCAATCCTTGGAATTCGAGAGAGGGCGCACCCCTGAATTCAGGGGTGCGCAGCGTGTCGGGGATATGTAGGATCAGGTTTGTGATTTGTGATTTGTGATTTGTAATTTGAGTGGAGATAAACATGTTTAAACAGAATTTTATAATGCTCGCGATAGCGATCGGCACGGTGGGGGCGCTGGCGGAGTCCCTCCCCAATATCATCATTGTTCTGGCCGACGATCTCGGCTACGGGGACGTCTCGTTTTTGAATAAGGACTCAAAGGTGATTACGCCTCATATGGATACGCTGGCCAAAGAAGGGGTATGGGCCACTGACGCACATTCACCGAGTGCGATTTGCAGTCCCAGTCGGTATGCGATGCTGACCGGGCGCTATGCATGGCGAAAAATGAAATCGGGCCGTTTAAGTCCATGGGATTCATTGTCTATAGATGCCAACCGGGTCACCATCCCGTCGATGTTAAAAACAAAAGGATACCACACGGCGTGTATTGGTAAGTGGCATCTGGGGTATAACTGGCCGTGGAAAGGCGGACAAAGGCCTCCCAAAGAAATCATTGGTTCGAATACCAGCACCGCCAAAAATGAGGTGTTTGACTGGACCCAGCCCATCGAGGGACCTACATCAACCGGTTTCGATTACTACTTTGGCGTGGACTGTCCAAATTTCCCGCCCTTTGCATTTATTCAAAACACTAAATTGACCTGTGATCCGGTCGATTTTAATGGGAAAGCGCTAAAGTCCAAAGGTCCGAGAGGATATATCCATGGTGTCGGCCCCGGAGAAGAAGGGTGGAACCTGGAAAGAATTTTGCCAAAAATCACGGAGCAGGCCGTTACTTATATCAACGAGAAAAGCAGCAAGTCAGAGCCTTATTTTCTCTACTTCAGCCTGACGGCACCCCACACACCGGCTGCCGTAACCAAATCGTTTAGTGGTAAAAGCGACGCGGGCAGCTACGGAGACTGGGTGGTCCAGACGGATGATGCGATCGGGCAGGTTATTGATGCAATAAAGTCATCCGGTGAATTTGATAACACACTCATTATATTGTCCAGCGACAATGGTCCTGAAGCGTTTACGCGTGACTTAATCCAATCCCACTCGCATCGTTCTGCGGGTTACTTGCGAGGCATCAAAGGCGATGCATGGGAAGGGGGGCATCGGGTTCCGTTTATTGCCTCCTGGCCCAACGGGAACCTCAAGGGCGGACGATCGATAGACGCGTTTTTCTCCCTGACCGATCTTTTTGCAACGATTGCCGGGATCGTTGATCATCCATTGAATGAAGGGGTGGCAGAAGACAGCCTGGATATCCTTCCCTCTTTGCTCAATGACACCAAGGTAAGAGATGAAATGATCTATCACTCCGGACGACAAGCCTATGGGTTCCGCCAGGGCGACTGGGCTTATTTACGCAAAGGCGGAAGCAAGCCGGAGCCGGACTGGTACCAGGAAATAAACGGGATTCAAAACGCTGATGAAGGAAAAGCACTGTATGACCTATCCGAAGATAGAGGACAAACGCACAACGTAGTTACTCAATATCCCGAAAGAGCGAAACGGATGGCCGACCGACTTACAGAAATAGAAAAATCAAAGGCGACCCGCAACTAAACATTGTGGAGATAAAAGAGGTTCATATGAAGACACTATTTATACTCACACTGCTACTCTGCAGCCCGGCTCTACTCTCGGCGGTTGAGCTGAAAAGTCCCAATGGAGATCTCACGATCCATGTTGAGGTCGAGGATGGCCAGATATTTTATTCCGTGACGCACTCCAGGGGAGCGCTGTTGCTCGATTCCCGGATGGGCATCATCGTTAGTGATAAGGATTTGGGAAGCGGGGTCACATTGGGCAAAGAAAGTGCGTATACGGTCAATGAGTCCTACCCCTGGCGCGGTAATAAATCCTTGGTAAAGAACCACTGCAACGGCAAACGCGTTGAGGCAAAAAGTCAGGGGCGGGACTGGGTTCTTGAGCTGCGTGCTTACAATGAAGGGATTGCTTTCCGCTACCTTCTGAACCTGAATAAGCCCACTCGAATCAAAGGTGATTCTCCCCGTTGGCAGTTACCCAATAATACGACTGCCTGGTACCAAACCAACACGAGAAACTACGAAGGTACTTATACCCACCATCGTATCGATCAGATTCCTCTTACGATGAAGGCAAAGGGCGATAAAATAGTGGATGCGACTTTAGGCGGTCCCATTACATTGGTTTTCCCTAACGGCATGTACGGCGCTTTGACCGAGGCCAATGTCATGGGCTATAGCGGGATGACCTTTAAGCCGACACAAACGTATACGCTGGAGAGTATCTTTGAGGATAACCGTAGTGGCTGGATGATGGATGGAGCGGTGAAAACTCCATGGCGGTTGCTGATGGTTGCAGAGGACTTGAATGCACTGGTCAATAATGATCTCGTTCACAATGTCTGCCCGGCTCCGGATCCTGACCTGTTTCCAAAGGGAATTGAAACGGACTGGATACAACCGGGTCGCGCGCTTTGGCAATGGTGGGCGTATAATGACCCCGGAACACACTGGAGCACACAAAAGGAATTTGTTGATCAGGCTGCCGCGCTGAACTGCCGGTATTACCTGGTGGATGAAGGCTGGGAACACTCGCGCCAGGAGTGGTTTAAGCCCGGTGAAAGCCCGTGGGTGAAAATGAAAGAACTGTGCAATTACGCCGCCGAACGGAACGTAGGCATTTGGGCCTGGCGCTCATACTATGCCTCGGAGAAAAGGCAGTTCCAGGGGTTGGATACGGAAGCGAAGCGGGAGGAGTTCTTCAAAAAGTGCGCTGAAGTGGGAATTAAAGGGGTGAAACTGGACTTTATAAACAGCGAAAGCCAAAAGCTCCTGAATTTTTATGAAGACTGCCTGCGCAAAGGGGCAGAATACAAAATCATGCTAAACTTCCATGGTGCCAACAAACCGGCCGGTGAAGCACGCACCTGGCCCAATGAAATGACACGTGAGGGCATCCACGGACTTGAACAGGCGAAGTGGCGGCCGATCCCGCTCAGCCACTATACGACACTTCCATTCACCCGAATGTTGGCAGGACATGGCGATTTTACGCCGACCACCTTTCAGGAAAAATATCAGAGAGGGACATCCTCAACGCTGCAGTTGGCCACAGCCGTGCTGTACACCTCATCCATTCTCTGCTGGGCCGATCAACCGGAGATCTATCTGGAAAGCTCAGCACTGGAGTACGTCAAAAAAATGCCTACGGTCTGGGATGAAACGCGTGTGCTCAAAGACAGTACGATTGGCGGAGTCGCCGCATTTGCCCGTCGCTCCGGGGACACATGGTATGTGGTTGTGCTGAACGGTACAGATGCGGAGAGTGATTATAGTTTAGATCTCTCATTTTTGCCGAAAGGCCGCTGGGCTGGAAGCCTGGTTGAGGACGACATGTCTGACAAAGTGAAGATGAAGCACTCACAGAAGGTGCTCAAAGCGAGTGACACCATAAACGTTACGATGCATTCAGGAGGCGGTTTTTTACTTCGCTTGCAATCTCGATGATTCTGCCGCACAGGATGATTGGGCGATGACCGCACACCAAACGCTCAATAACGGATCGATCAAGTTCTCATGTGTTTACGGGATGTTCGCCGGCTTTACTCTGCTGGATACTTCAGTTTGAGAATCTAGGCTATACGCGTAGATGAAATATAAGGAGTGGTTGGCATGCTCATGAAAAAAATCCGTATTCTGATAGTAGTCGCCAGTGTGTTGTCGGGGGTGAGTACCTCATCTGCGGGGCTTAAAATTTATTACATCCGCCATGCTGAAGGCGGGCATAACGTGAAGCAGGACTGGGAATATCGAAAGGTGCCCAAAGATCAATGGCCCGCGTATGTAGGGGATCACAATGCATTTACCCCGAAGGGATTGGTTCAGCAGGCTGCGGTGGCCGGTCAGCTGAAGAAATTCGACATTGATTTTATCGCGGCCAGCCCCGCGTGGCGTTGTCAGAATACGATTCTGCCCTATATGAAAGAGACGGGGTCCAAGGGCGAGATCTGGCCGGAGCTCCACGAGTTAAGCGCCAATGCGCTGATTCTTTCCACTGATTTGCCGGTGCCTACAGAGCCGATTCTGGGTGCAGGGGAGCCCATAGAACTGCCTCCCGAAGAAGCGCTCTATTTTACTGTGCGTGAGGACGGGCAGCGTTGGTTCGAAATATCCCGGAGCGGAGCTGATCGGGAGCAGTTGAATGCCGCGGCTCGCGTGGTGATTCAACGGGTGGTGGACATGATTCAGGATCGCTTCGGCGGGACAGATAAAACCATCCTCCTCTCCGGGCATGGAAGCAGCGGTCAAGCGGTTCTCCGAATGCTTACGCAGGATCCGCTGGACGAATTTTCCGGGATTGCAAATACAGGCATTTGGATGGTGGAAGAGCAACCCGACGGCTCGTTTAAGCTGATACTATACAACAGTTATCCACTCGAAAACGGCAAGCCATCCGCCGCATCAAAGTTTGCGCTGATGGATACAAATGGTGACGGGCAGGTGACCAAGGCGGAATACGTTGCGCGCCATGCTTCCGGCTTCAAGCGGAAGGATAAAAATAACGACGGATTTCTTTCTTCGGATGAGCATGGTCATTCCTCTTTTAAAGGCGCGGACAAAAACAAGGATAATCAATTGTCGGAAGAAGAGTATGCGGCCATTTTTGAGGAGCAGTTCGATCACTCCTATGACAAAAACGGCGACGGCATCTACACAGTCGGAGAGAGGTAGCTTATGAAAAACGGTTTATTCGTTCAGTCAGGTTTGCTCGTTGCATTGTTTACTGCATCGGGATTTGTTTCAGCACAGCAGGAGGCACAGCGTGCTCGTGCCTTGCCCTACAGTGGAACCTGGGGGGTGCGTATCCTCGCTCCGACGGCGTATGATAAAAGTGTAACGCCGAACGCGGCCGTGAATGCGGAGAATTTTGACATCGATGCATTTATGAAACAGATCGACCAGTTGACGTCCATAAACCATGTCATGATCAATATTGGAAGGGGGCATCAGGCCAGTTGGTATTCTTCCCCCTATCCCAAGATGGCCGCCATTATGGGGGAAGATCTATTTCCGCATCGCGACTTTTTCGGCGAGATGGTGGATGCACTAAAATCCCGCGACTTAAAGGTGTTGGTCTATTTTAGCGTCACCGGAATGGATCAGGGCTACCTTTCAAAAGAGCAAATGAAGACCTGGAGAGCGCATCTCGCTTCTGCTGGATTAACACATAATGAAGGCGTGGCTCAAATCATGGAGTACTATTCGCTAAAGTTCGGTGATAAAATCGACGGGTGGTGGGTTGATCGCGTTAACTTCAGAGTTCCGGATGAAGACCGAAAACGCTTTGCAACAGCGCTACGTGCCGGCAATCCGAATACCATGGTTGCGATGCATACGAAAGTAGGATCTCCTGTTCGACAAGGGACACCATTCTGTGATTACGCAGCGGGGCATCCCTGGACAATGAAAGAACAGATCCCATGGGACGACGGGGTGAAGAACGAAAATATAGATTTGATTAAAAGTATTGAAGCCGGGCCGTGGGTTAATCAAACCGGAGCACCTGATGATCATGAGGGTACAGCGCTAGGTCATATTTTCATACCGATTCAGGAAAAATGGAGGGATGGAATTGCCGCTTTTCCAACCGACCAAGCGATTGAGTGGACGACACGGGTGATGGATGCCGGTGGCATGTACACCTGGGCTGTTGCACGGGAAGGCCATGGATTTGCATCACCTCAATTTAAGCAATTAGTCGAGATGAATGCTGCGATTGAATCCAGGTGCGGGACCGCTCGCAGCAGTTCAAATCGAGCTGATCAGCCTCCTGCACAGGATTAGAAAACGTGCGTTTTGGGCGTTTTTGGGGTGTAGACGTTAATCTGGACAGCCGCTGAATCCCGTGAATAAGGGATAGGCAGGACTTTTGCATGTGGTACGGTCTAGGCATGAAAAAGTGGATTATAGGCTTTGCCGTATTGCTGACCGTTTGGACTGTGCATGCACAGCGTCCGGCAAAACCCAATTTTGTGATTTTACTGGCTGACGATCTCGGCTGGCAGGATGTGGGCTGCTACGACGTCGATGCGAATGCGGTGTATGAAACGCCGTATGTGGATCAGCTGGCGGCTGCCGGCATACGGTTCATGCAGGGCTATTCTCCAACTCCGGTGTGCGGGCCGAGTCGCTTCGGCATTCTGAGCGGCCGGTTTCCAGCCTATGGAAAAACCCATGTGCAGGGCGGGGAGTGTCCGAAACCCTACACCCAGTCCTTCCGTATGATGGATCCCTATTACACCGGTCGGATGGAGCTGGAGGAGATCACCATTGCTGAAGCGCTTAAGCCCTATGGCTATCTGAGTGGGCACAGTGGTAAATGGCACGTCGCGGTGAATCATAATTCGTTTCCGCAGCCGGTGGATCAGGGATTCGATTTTTCAAAACATGATCTGGGGATATCGCAAAACGTGGGTGATCGTCTAAACTCTTTTGCATCCACGGATCCTTCGGATGAATACCAGCTGCAGGATCTGGATGGAGTTGTTTCTTCCAACGGATTCGCCTTTGACCAGACCACGCAGGATATCATCGATTTCATGGAGATAGCGGTATCCTCCAATGCACCGTTCTTCAGCTACTATGCCGCATGGTATGTGCATTCGCCGATCCAGACGCGGACGGAACGTCTGCTGAAAAAATATGCATTGAAGATGGGCTATTCGTATCCGCTGAATGGAACCGAAGATCTCTCGGCCGATGCCCAGATCAATCCGTATTACGGAGCCATGGTGGAGGAGTTCGATTTTAATATTCAGCGAATCATCAAATATCTTGAGGATACGGATGATCCGCGCTGGCCGGGGCATAAGCTGATTGAAAATACATTCATCTTCCTGACATCGGATAATGGCGGCATGGAAGGAACGGCCTCCGAAACCTATACCGACAATGATCCGCTGGACCGCGGTAAAATCCGGGCGGAAGAGGGCGGGGTGCGTGTTCCGTACATTGTGGCAGGGCCCGACGTGCCGACCAATGTGGTCAGTGATGTCATGGTGAACGGGCTCGATTTTTATCCCACCATGCTGTCGCTCGCCGGCATCCCGGTGCCGGAGCGGCTGGACGGTTGCGATTTGAGCGACCTGCTGTTGGTTGATCCGCAGGATGATGATCTGGTGAAGCATTCCGATGGTTCGATTCGTGACACCATGTACTGGCATTTTCCGCACGGTGGGGCCTTGCACAGCACCATCCGCAAAGATGGTTGGAAGCTGTTCCGGAATTATGACTGGCTGGATAACAGCAACTTAGAGCCATACCGCCTCTACAAGCTGTACGACACCAATAATGTGCCCAACGATATTGAAGAGGATGTTGATCTGGTGGATGTTGAAACGACTACCGCCGTGCTGCTTCAGTCTGAACTGAATACCTGGCTGACGGATGTGGGGGCCCGGCTGCCGCACTATAACCCGACAACAACCTCAACGCTCACGAATAAGGAAAACGTCCCGGCGGTTTTGGATAAAGGGCACAGCAACGGCACGGCCTGGGTGTCGTTTGAAACCGATAAGGCGGAAGTCGTTCATGCCGACCTGATCTATACCTTGAACGGCGACGGCAGTGCGGACGAGGAGTGGTTCCGTATGGATGCAGACCTGGATGACGCCAGTGGTCAGGCCGAAGCGGTGATTCCGGATGGAACAACGCATTATGTGTTTAACCTGATCGACGAAAATAACTTTCTGGTCAGTTCCGAGGATGTTGGGATTCTCTCCGATCGTGTTCCCGATTCAGAAGTCGTCCCGGCCTATGTTGCCTCGTCCGTTCCCGTGGAGGCGGTTTTCACGAATATAGGCACCATCTTCCCGACGAATAATGTGGTGTTGAGCAATGCCGTCAGCGAGGTCAACGGCGTGCCTGTGCGCGATAACGATTCCTATACCACCTCTGGGGGACAGACCTTCAGCCTTCCGGAAGCCGCAACACTGACTGCTCTGACGCTGAAGGGCGGGAACTATGCGAGTTTCGGCGGCGGTGAACACAAAATAGAACTCTGGATCGGCGAATACGTGAGTGGCATACCGGGCGATACATTGGTGAGGGAGTATATCGATCTGGAGAACAGTTCGTTCAGTAGTGGGAAATTTTACACGATTGATTTTGCTGATACGGAATTCCCGGTCGGAAGCTATGCCTTCCAACTGGCCTGGACCACGAATGATTCCTCGCACGATGTCCGGTTTTTTAGGGCGAACGGTAGCAGTACTTCCGATGGCGAAGGGCGGCTCTATTCCGGTTCCCCGAATCTGCCTTTCAGTGATTCGGGCTATGATGATGCGAAGGATGTGGTGTATGCCCTGCACGGAACCGGTAATACGGTTGAAGTCGAGCCGGGTATTTCTGATAACAACCTGAACTATACTTATCTCTATTTTGAAAACGGATATCCGACGCCGTTGAGCGGCTATCGGCGCCCGCAAAGCGAGGCCAATACCGCCGCGCGCGCCAATCCCGATCTGGTGGTGCAAACGGGGTACTACAGTCTGATGCTGGACTGTGATGATATGGAACTGAAGGGCTACGACGCCCTGGTCGGGTCGGACTACCGCACGGCACTGCATGAAGATGTCGCTGTTTTCACCCCGGCCGATCTGATCCTGTCCGTGACGAAAGACGGAACCGACTATACCTGTACCGGTGCGCCGGTTCAGAATTCGACCAACCAGCTGGTGCGGCTGATTCAGAGCAACCGTTTCAATCAGCGCTTTGACCTCCTCGGTTTGGTGTTCGAAGACAGTAGCGGAAATATACTGAATGCGGACGCAAGGTTTGAGGTAACAGCATGGGCCGACCGCGTGGCCTTTAAACTCGATTTATCCGGTGAGCCCGGCGTGACCGAAACCTCCGTTCGTGTGGTATCGCCATTCAGCGTGCTGCATGAATCCACCGTGGCGGGCGATGCGGCGGTGCTTTGCATCCAGCCCCATACCGATGCCACCCTGCCGGCCTGGGATTCGGATGATTATATAAATCAGGCCTATGCGCGCGATACACTCAATGCTCTGACCTGTAGCTTCGATGCTGACGAGTATGCTTTGTATATCGATGTGCCGGCCGATTCCGTTTCCTATCCGGCCGATACCAACCGGGTGGATGAATATGTGATCGAAATCACCAATCCAGACAGCATCGCACAGAATATTCCGCTGATCTTTGAGCAGCCGACTCCGCGCAAGATTACCGGAACGGTGATGACGATGTGCGAAGAGGACGACGGCCGACCGATCGGGATCCCTGTGCAGATTTCAAAAAACTGGCATGGCACGTCTTCGGATATTGTGCATCGTGGTTCCTGGTTGCGTGGTTATACGATGGTGCCGCTGGCGGCCGGCGAAACCAAGCGATTCCGCCTGCGGGTGATCTATGGCTACTGGGGGGGAGCGGGGGCCGTTTCGCATTCACAGCTCAGTTTGATCGGCTGGGGCAAAAACTGGAAGTGGGACGAAAGCGCACTGGGCGCCTGGGGCGAATCGTGCACCTACGATCCCTGCCTGCATGCCGGGGTTGCCTTTATGGATGACATCCGCCCGACCTTCACGACGCCGATGAACAGTGGAACCGATCATAACTGGACCGAAAATTCAGGGGGAGGCGATTATCTGATCTATCGCGATCACTCCAACACCTATCGATGGATCAAACGCCTGAAGACGGCTTATCTCTGGACTGGGCCCAATATGACCGAAGTGCTCTATTCCGGAACGACCGATGACGATAAAATCCGGGTCACCTATTCCAGCCGCGCCATGCGGACCAGTGATTATCATCGACGCTTCCATGGGTATGAATACGAGTTTCTTGAAGATGTCATCTCTCCGGAGCGTTTGGTGTTTCATCAGATGGCTGCGGATTATTACACGGGGCCGACCTTTACGAATTATTACCGTGGAGATGAAACCGGGCTGCTGTCTACCGATGTCGTTGATGCCGGTGGCAATACATACAAAGGAATTCCCGTGCAGTTTAATAACCAGTGGTTGAGCATCGACGATGTGATGTCCTACAACAAAGTATCCCGAAGCCGCCGAGGAATCATCAACCTGTCATCCACGCTGAACGGCAGCTCCTTCCCGCTCTATATGCACACCTATGGCCGGACGTGGGGCTCGGATCGTATGATGTTTGATTTTGCCGGGGACTCCGTTGAGCGGTCCTACAGCGCCGGCGATGTGGTTGAAGGCGAGTTTGAATTCATCATGCCGCCGAACGATGCCGCCGTCTATTGGGGCAACGATGCCGAGTTTTCCGCGCGCCTCGCCGCCTATGGTTCCAATGCCTGGAACGCGGTGTTTGATGAGTTCAGGCATAATGCTGAACTGAATCTCGCGGTGCATGAAGGAACGCTGATTCGCAAGTATCCGATAGAAATCCAGACATTGGAAACTGCGCCGGTTCTGGCCGACTTTACCATCTACGCCGGCGGTATCGGGCATGTACCGGTGGTGCTCAAAGGGATTACACCGGGCCTCGCGCTGCAGGCGCAACGCTGGTCGAGCGGGGGCTGGGTGCCGCTCGAAACGGCGGACGTGAATGAAAACAACGACTATCAGGGCGTACAGAATGCCGATGGATCGATGGATGTGGTCTTCAATATGCCGCGTCCGTCTTCCGATCTGGACAAAAGCTGGCGCATCCGGATTGTGTCAGGTTCCGCAACGGATGTGCAGGGCAGCTATGCCGACTGGATCCACGGCTTCGGCCTCAACGGCACCAACCTGGCCAACACGGCCAACCCCGATCTGGATTTTGGAAACAACCTCTATGAATACGCTCTCGGCGGCGATCCGACCAATGGTGCTGACATCGGCTGGCTTCCAACCATTGGAAATGCGGCCGGAGAGATTGACTATGTTCACGCCCGCCGTATCGGTTCGGAAAGCGAGCTGAGCTATGCTCTGGAGTTTTCATCCAACCTGCTTTCCAATGATTGGAAACCGGGCCCCTATATCGAACTTCCAATCACTGGAACGCTGGATGCCCGTTACGAATCCGTCACCAACCGCATCGACACCATCGGCAGGACCAATGAATT
The DNA here is from genome assembly GCA_029432775.1 of Pontiellaceae bacterium B12227. Taxonomy (GTDB): domain Bacteria; phylum Verrucomicrobiota; class Kiritimatiellia; order Kiritimatiellales; family Pontiellaceae; genus Pontiella. The sequence continues at coordinate 61,319 of JAROAZ010000005.1, forward strand.
TATCCGCCTGACCGTTGAGGAAATTTAGCCGGATTTTCGGGGTCCTGTAAATACAGGATGGGGTGCTCGGTTTACAGGTCGCCGGTTTATGGTAACGTATGCGACGCTTTGAATAAGAGTTAGGCAAAATTAAGGAGCAGGGTATGGGGAAGAAAACCTTAAGTACGGTGGGTATTTGTTTGCTGATGGTTGCCGGCTCGCAGGCCGCCAACGTGGTCTGGAATGGTAGCGAGTCGATCTACTGGGGGAATACGAACAACTGGAATGTTGGATATCTTCCCGGAGCTACGGCAAATGATCAGGGGATTATCCAGGCCGGTAGTCCTGTGACGGTTGCAGCCAACTTTTCGGTGGTTACATTCGGAACAGATCTCACGGTTCGCAGTGATGAAACGCTGAATGTGCAGGCTGATTTTACGAACTGGGATCAAATTCGGGTGGGTTGGAACTCCGGCCATGTCGGCTATGTAAATCACAGCGCGGGAGCGGTGGGCGCAGTGGATCTTTTTGTTGGAAACGGCGGTACTGCTACTGCAAACTCTGTGTATACCATGACGGGTGGTACGCTGAGCCTGAGTGATCAATTATGGTCTCGCAACCAGGGAGAATTTAATCAATCGGGGGGAACGACTATTGCCGCCCGTTTTGACGTTAATGACGGCGGGACTGCTGCGCTGTCCGGCGGCAGCACAACTTTTAGCGGCGCGATGACCATCGGTAGTGGCAGTTCCGCTACGGTGAGCGGAACCGGGGCACTGACTGCTGGAACGATTACCGCAAATGACGCACTGAATGTATCCGGGGGATCGGTCAACGCCTCAACTCTTAATGCCAACAGTATAGTAACCCTTTCAGGAGGATCGTTGATTGGAACCAATCTCAACGTGAGCGGTATCATGAACCAAACCGGTGGTACGCTGAATGCCCCGACGGTGACCACCGTTAGCAGTGGTGGCAACCTCACCCAATCAGCCGGTACCTCAACTCATGCCGCACTCACCGTCGATAGCGGTGGTGCTGCCGGTGTGAGCGGAACCGCAACACTGAACGCAACAACACTTACTGCTAACGGAACCCTGAATGTATCGGCTGGCGCATTGAATGCTGCAACGCTCAATGTTAATGATTCGGTTAATCACTCTGGAAGCGGCTTGGCCACGGTTAATACTTTAAACGTAAACGCATCCGGAAACTATAATCTGACCGGCGGTACCTTGAACACAGAAGGAACGACCATCACGGTTGCCGGGCTGATTGATGTGGATGGTGGAACGGTGTCCATTGACCAGGGGCCTGCCAATGTTGCAATCAACGGTGCCGGCCTGCTGACGTTGAAGTCCGGGACGCTGGAGGCAACCGGATCAGCTGCCACTGATTTGCTGGACATTAATACGGACATTGAAATCAGTGGTGGATCGCTGAATCTGCTTGGTCAAACGCGTGTGAACGGAGAGTTCAAGGTGGTGGGTGATGCGGCTACAATTAACCTTGCCCGGTTGAGCGCGGCAGGTGGCGGAAGTATGAGTCTTGTTTTTGACGATACGGGGGTCAGTACAGTGAATGTCTCGGGCTGGATGACGCTGTCTGATATGGATCTCGTGGTGGATGGAACGGCCTATACCGGTTCCGAAACCAGCTTTGTTCTGCTGGATGCGGTAAACAATACCGCAAGCCTGAATAGCTACACGGTAACCGGATTCGGCACCGAAGGTGTTGACTGGGAGCTGGTCCAGACTACGGGTGTAACCGGCAATGATGGAGTGGTGTTGAACGTTATTCCAGAACCGGCTGTGCTTAGTTTGGTTGTTATTTTCGGTGGTGGAATTTTGGTGCTCAAACGTCGGTTGAATTAAGTAAACGGATTTCTTCTACGGCAAGCCCCGGATCAACCATCCGGGGCTTTTTTGTATTTGATTTCGACCGAATCGAAAACACAGGACAAACCTGCGACTATATCTAACTGAAGCCACACGGCTGCAGGAGCCTTGAATTCCATTAATCGTCCCGCAGTCCTGTATATGCAGGATATAGTTCATATGGAAGTTGGTTTACTCTATCTGAATTGGAAAAAGGCGGGGCTGATCATGTCATATAATCTGACAGCTAGCTGCCAGCTCCGGGAAATTTTTAATCATAGTAGAGGGAAAATGAAGAAACGCTTTTTTGCAAAACATGCCAAGTCCAGTGCGGCACTCGTCAGTTTAGGAATCCATGCGGTGTTGCTGCTGATTGCTCTTTCTTTTGTGGCGGTAACGGTGATCCAGAAGGAGGAAAAGAAATTCGAAGCCAAGCCGGTCAGTCGTTCGAAGATGAACCTTCGAAAGTTGCAGGTTCCGGTGAATATAAAAAAGAAAAAGGTTCAGAAACCCAAACTGCGCAAACGTATCGTGGTGCAGCCTAAAATGAATCAGACGATGCCGGATATTAAGATGCCGGAAATTACCGGGGTGAAGGGCGGTCTGGGGAATGCGGCAGGCGATGGATTAGGCGGAGCCGGAGCGTTAGGTTTTTCCATGCCGGAAATTGAATTGTTCGGTATCAAGGGCAGGGGCGAGAAAATTTTCATCATCCTCGATTCCACCCCCTGGATCATGTACGACGAGCTCGGCGGTATTCCGGCATATACCCTGATTAAGCAGGAGTTGGTTAAGATTCTAGGCGGGCTGAACTCCACCGTCGTTTTTAATGTGGCGGTGTATGGGCACCAGACCGGGTCTTATACAGTTTTTCCGGGGCTTGTCCCTGCCACCGCTTCGAATGTTGCAAAGGTGGAGCAGTGGCTCCATCCATTGAATGCAGTTAAGGCCGGTGGTTACGGCACAAAAACCCTGGGTCCGGGTGGCATAAAAATTGAAGGTGCTGACCTTGTTGTAAAACCGCTGAAGGGAGTGAACCATTGGAGTGAGCCTGCGATGTATGCCATGAAACAACGAGTGGATACCGTATTTCTACTGGCACATGGCTGGGGCCACTTGCTCTATGACAAAGCTCCTCGTAAAGAATGGAGCGAAGCAAAAATGACAAGATTCAGAGAAATTGAAAAAAAGGCCCGGGCGAAACTGGCTGAGGAAAACCGGCAGCGCAAAGCAAACGGGCAGCCCGAACGTGTGCTTGTTGGTTGGTCCGTTGTAAAAGAATATTTTCCCGGTACGGAAACGCCTCCTTTACCCGAACGGCATTGGTACACGCCCAAAGAGATGGTTGAGGCATTTGTGAATCAGCGAAAAGCGAATGCGGATCAAACGCTGAAAACCAGTGGACTTGGAAACAGGAGTAAGAAAAAACAGGATAAGATTTCTCTTAATGTAGTGCAGTTTGTTCCAAATGAAGGGGCCGATGCAAAAGATGAAGCCCGTTTCAAGCAACTGACATCGCTCTTGTATGGCGAATACCGCGCGCTGCCCGGTATGGAAGCGATTCAGTCCGCCATTTCGCCCGATTAATCGGGATTGAGAATGCCGCTTTTATAGGCTTTGGAGATGGCGGCGGGAGCATTCTGGACGTTGAGCTTGATGTAGATGCGTTTTACAAATTCGGCGACGGTGGAGACGCCGATGCCCAACTGGTCGGCAATTTCCTTTTTCGCCAGGCCTTCTCCCAGTAGCGTGAGGATTTCCTTCTCGCGGGACGTCAGTTGAATGGCCGTTTCCTCGTTGCGCGGTCGCGTCTTTAAGGTTTCGATGATGAATCGGGCGAGTCCCTGGTCGAGTATGGCTCCTCCTTGCATGACGGTTCGGATGCCCTGTGTGATTTCATCAAAGGAGGAGGATTTTAAGAGATACCCTTCGGCTCCGGATTGAATGGCCTGGAGAATGTTGGCTTCCGTATCAGATTGGGTGAGGATAATGATTTTGGCGTCGGGTAGGGATTTCTTGAAAAAGGGGATCGCATCAAGTCCGGACATGCCGGCGAGATGGAGGTCGAGCAGAATGAGGTCGGCCTCTTTCCGCGTTTCCATGCTTTGTAAACTGCGCAGGGCGACTTCGGCGGCCCCGAAGGCTCCGACCAGCTGCATGTCCTGTTCTTCCAGTAGGGAGAGTTCGATGACCTCTCGGTATTCGGGATGGTCTTCCACCACCATGATGCGAATTTTACTTTTCATAGGTCGTCCTGTTTTTGAGTCCGAATTTCCGAAGGTTGAGCTGCAGACGAATGCAGGTGCCGCCGGCCTCCGGGCTTTCAACGGATAGCCTGGCGCCGAGCAGACGGGCGCGGCGTTTGAGTGAGGGCGGAACCCCTTGATCTATACGATCTGACATTCCGCTGCCGTTGTCCCGGATTTCCAACTGAATTTGTTTAGGAGTTGCACTCAGGCGGGTGCTGAGCCGGGTTGCTCCGGAATGGCGGCAGATGTTGATCAGGCATTCTTTGTAAAAGAGGAGCAGGTCAACCCGGGTCCGAGGTTGCAGGTGTTTGAGGACCTCTAAGCCATCGATGGATACTTCGTGCTCCAGGTCGCCAACGATTCGGTCAGCGGCCCGTTGCATGTCGACCTTCAGTCCCGTGTAGATTTCGTTGGCATCCTGCATGTTGGCAAAGTGGCGAACGGCGATGCCGGATTGTTTGGTCATGGCCCGGATACGCTGTAGAAGGTTCGTGGTTCCTTCGGGGAGGTCGGTGGATTTTTTGATGACCAGGTCGCTCAACAAGCCGATCGTGTGGAGGTTGGCCCCCAGTTCGTCGTGCAGGTCGGCGGCGAATTGCTCCTTCATCCTATCGATCTGCTGCACCCTGATAAGTCGATCGATGAGGATGGTGAACCCGATTCCGACCGTGAGCAGGGCGGCCAGCCAGCCCATCAGGGTCAGGTTGGTTTTCTGGCGTGCATAGCGGTGGTTAAGTTCAAGCGCCACGACAGGCCGTTCGGTTTCCAGATCGTGTCGTCGAGCCAGTTGATTTAGCCATTCGCGGGTGGAGAGGATATGACCGTAAAAGTTGAGTCCATCCGTTAGCGTGGATAGGGGGCGATTCGGTGAATCAATGATGAAATTAGCGGAGACCGGTTTGTTGAACGCGATATTTCGTCCATTGGCAAAGAGTTCGATTTCTGCGAACCCGATGCGTGTTCCGACGTGGAGCCCATCATCAAAAATATAGGGTTCAATTGCGGTTAACCGGACAAAGCGGCACGCGGTTTCCGGGAGGTTCCATGTCATAATGGGAGCGATGTCGTAGATGTTTTGGCAATACGTATCGAGTAAAAGGACGGCATCGGAAAAATCGGGCTGTGTTGCACCTTCGACCTTCAGGTGTCGGGGAATCCCGAAATCACCGTAAAATGCCTGAGGTACCGTATCGCTTTGGTCGATTGCATGTAGATTAATCTGGGAAACGGGGTAGATGGCTCCCAAATCAAGAGTCAGGGTTGGGTGGTCGGCGACTCCGACCGAGTTCAAAAAGGCAATGCCTTTATCTCCTGAGGCTGCATCCATCAGATAGGGCACAGACCCGTCGGTTAGAAATCGCGCTCCCCATGCACTTATGGGTTGCGCGTCGGGTACCGGCGTGGTGACAGGACGCCTCAAGGCACAGTTTTTTGATCCGCAGAAAATCAGCAATTCTGACCATTGCATGGTGAATTGCTCATCGATTCCTCTGGAGGAGAGCTGATCTGCTTCAATTCGCACCCAGGATGCAGTGGTTCCGCGGCAGGGTACAATCATTGGGGCAATACGGGGTAGCAACTTGTCCTGTTCGGTGAAGGAGGCAATTATGGAGCCGGGGTCATTTGTGCATCCGGCAATAATGCGGAACTCCAGCGGAAACCCTTCAGCCTGAAATCCTTTTTTTGTATCACGCAAGAGCGTTGGAACCAGCACGATCTCATCAATGGATATCTCCCGGCCGAGATCAACTTCAACCCACTCCGGGGAGTCGGGCGTCGCATGGGCCTCCGAACGGTAGCCATTGGCTCCGGCTCCGCTGCGTAGACTGTAACTTGCCAATTGCCCGAGTTCGGTGTCGATCTGCTCCAACCGCTGCTCCAACTGGGCTGTTGAATGTTTTTTTTGAGCAGTCGGCCGGGGGGTACAGGCCTGCGACAGAAGGAGCGCTATAGAAATGATGGTGGTTTTCTGCATGGTTCCTTTTACCATAATTAAGTCAAAAAACACGATGATTGGCTGTATGAAACGGTTCAAGGTTGCCATCTCTCTTATTCGTATCATTAAAATACGAAGAAAGAAACAGGACGACTGTCCCCCAAATGGGGGAATGACCGACAGTCAGGACCTGTTACCTTATACGTGAAAAAAGAACCTGAAACCAGTCGGGGCATAGTGTGTCGCGATTCATAAAAGGAGATGAAGATGAAAGCTAAGATCGTAAGTGCAATTGCGGTGCTTGCCATAACGATGATGAGCCATGGGGCAACCTATACGTGGAATGGCAGTGCTGCCGACGGGGATTGGACCAATGCGTCCAACTGGGATACCAACGGCATTCCGGCAAGCCTTACCGCCACGAGTACCGATGAGGACACCATTATATTTGATGGCGCCAATATGCCCACAGCGAATCTGGCAACCTTCACCGACCTGAACTGGGGTTATGATAGTGCGACCCTGATCTTCAATAGTGGCGGAACCTTTGAACTGGATATGTCAACCAGTCGGAACGCTGCTCCGATTATGAGCGAAAACCGGACGTTTTTAACGGTTGGCGACGGCACGGGGCCTACGAACGATGTGATCGTTAATATCAGCAACATGGCCATGTTATCGCGCCACAGCAATGTGACGGCAGACTATACCGTCAATTCAGATGGCGTATTGAATTTTGACGGAAACCTTGAGACGTATCAGCAAGACACAAAAAAGGCCTCATTCACCATTCATGGAGGAACGGTTTCGGCGGCGGGATATGTTGGTACAGGAACGATGGCTCTTGAATCGATTGAGTTTGCCGCGTTGGATGCAGCGTTCACTGCTGAAATTGGAGGCGAGTTTTCCGACTTCGCAGCTGTACAGGCCGATGCGAACGGCTTGTTTATCAACAACTCGGGCGGCGTACTGGAATTCACCACCAATGGAACCCATTTCACCGTACGTGCGGTTTTTTCAGCGCTCACCCCCGTGATTAATGTTTCCACGAATGCCGGGGTGCTTCCGCTGGAAGTGGTATTCGATGGATCGGGCAGCACGCCAAGCGAAGACATTGTCGCGTATAACTGGGATTTCGGCGATGGCAACACAAACAGCGGCGGCGTGGTCACGAATACCTACACGACGGATGGTGAGTTTGTCGCTACGCTGACGGTACTGGATGCCTCAAGCAATAGTATGAGCACAACCGTTTCGATTGATGTTATTGGGCCGGCAACGAACATAACGCTGGTTGCGGATTCCACAAGTTCCAGTACGGCCTTTTATGGCTCCAGTGTTGAAAAACTATTGACCGACACTTTTGAATACGATCCGATGGATCCGACCGCCACGCTGCCTTCCCTGGTTTTCTCAGACGGTTTCCACGGGAACGACGCCAGTGGGACCAATATTCTCAGTTTCACGCTCTCCAATGCCTACACCACAGTTTCTGCATACCCTGTGATTGGCGTTGATCTTTGGGGCCGCAATTCAAATTTTGACCGCGATGATAATTTCGACGTGATTCTCTATAACGGGGATTATTTTACTGAAGTTGGGCGGGTGGAAGGGATTGCGATCCCGGATAGTGCTGTGGAGCCGTATACCCGCGCCCTGATCGACACGTTGGCGGTGGGTACCACCTTTGACCGGATGCAGATCATCGGCCACCATGCCCAATTTACGCTGACGGAAGTGCGCTTGGCAGCAGTGTGGGGAGAACTTGCAGAAGTAATCGCAGATATCAGTGTTTCGGCTGCAGTTGGAAACCCTCCGCTGGAGGTAGTTTTTGATGGATCGGGAAGTATCGTCATTAACGGACCCGCGACCTATGACTGGGACTTTGGTGATGGAAACACCAACAGCGGCGTGGTGGTAACAAATACCTATGTTTCAGACGGAGTTTACACGGCCACACTGACCGTCTCGGATGCTCTGGGGAACAGCAACAGTACGACCACGGTCATTGAGAGCTATTATATGCCGGAAAACGTGGTCTATTCCTCCAGCAAACCTGCAACACCGCCAGCGGTAAGCTCAATGGATCTGGGGCAGACCGCATTCCTGAGTGTGACCAATACGGGGGTCTGGGACGATGCCCGGGCGTATCCGGACACGGCTTTGTTTGACGGGGCAGTCGGGACAACCGGAACCTGGTTCCACACGGATGCCTCGGTCACGATCGCCTTCGATACCTCCGCCTACACGCTGGGCTATGATATTTCCCGGATCGATACAGTCTTTGGCGGGAATGCCGGAGCGGGTGGCCGTGCCAATCAGGGTTACAGTGTGACGGTGACCTATATGGATGACTCGACCGAAAAGATTCTGGGAAAGAAGACCTGGGAGCCGAACAGTCCGGCCTCGTTTTGGACGAAGGTATCCTTCTCAAACAGTGTCGGTGGCGTCATTGCCTCCGGTGTAAAAGCAGTCACATTCGCCGAGTTCGATGCCGCCGGTGCGGCCGGGTTCGGTGATTACACGATCGCTTGCGAGTTTGATATCTTTGGTGTCGGCACCGAACCGACGGATGGACCGACGCTCGGCATTACCGCTGGATCCCTGGTGTGGACCACCCCGACGGTTAAGGATTATGACGTCGAATACCGGGAATTGCTGGATCAGGGTGATTGGGGTATTTACACCAATGTAACCTCTACTCCGCCGGAAACGAGCGTTGAGCTTCCAATAGGGCGCTATGATGCAGAGTTCTTCCGGGTCATTGAATCGGAATAAACCAGAAGGACCCTCTGGCCTCTTTGATGCCTCAGGGAGGCCAGTCTCTCTCTTTTCAGAGGAAATAACTAAAAAAGGAAAGCATCGATGAAACGAAAACTGGAAATAATATGTGTAGTCCTGCTCTCAGCAAGTGTTGCTCAGGCCGCTGTGTATACATGGAACGGAAGCGCTAATGACGGCGATTGGACTACTCCAGCAAACTGGGACGGCGGATTGGTTCCTGCAAGTCTGACTGCTGCGGATGCTTCGGAGGATACGATTATATTTAGCGGTGCGAATATGCCTACGTTGAATGTGGCTACATTCGCTGCGGCGGGTTATGGCGCGGATACCGCCACCATGATCTTTAACAGTGGTGGAACATTTGCTCTGGATTTCTCAACCAGTCAGAACGCTGCTCCGATTATGAGCGAAAGTCGGACGTTGTTAACGGTTGGAGACGGTGTCGGAGGAGGAACGGAAGATGTGGTGGTGTATATTAGCGGGATGCTTGACCTGTTACGTCATACCAGCAGCACCGCTACGTATTTGGTTAAGTCAGATGGGACACTGAACTTTGCTGGAGATATCGGCCTCTATAATGACAATAATAAAGATGGCGTACTTCAGTTGGATGGCGGTGCCATTGTTGCAACCGGTACTATCGATGCTAGGTTCAATAATATAGCGGAGAGTTATGTCGAATTCCTTTCGGAGGGAGGGGCTATAACAGCTGCTTATGGCGGGGCTTATGCTGACTTTACTGCGGTTCTTGCCGATGCAAGCGGTAATTTTATCGATACGAATGGAGGCGGACTCGAGTTCACGAATAATGGAACAACCTTCACGGTAACAGCCATTCCGGAGCCGGCTACGCTGGGACTGGTCATGGCCTTCGGCGGCGGGATCCTGTTTGTTCGTCGTATTATTCAAATGTAAATACCATAGCTCGGAATCCTGTGCCCGGGCTTTTTTGTGTCTGGAGCACAGGACGCAAATCACATCAGGTTGACTTTTGGACTCAGGTTGAACTAAAGAGGCACATGGGATGCAGCGCGGACCGTTCGGCATGAAAAAAACTTCCAGACCCAGGAAGTCCGTTTTGCAGTTTTTTCCAATCCTTGGAAGTTTGCTGGTCTGCTCAGCCGCGGTGGCCGCTGACTATATCTGGAATGGCAATGCCGGTGATGGGAACTGGACGAACACCGTAAATTGGGATGGCGGATCAGTACCGGTAAACCTTTCCTCAGCGACCACGACAGAAGATAACATTATCTTTGATGGGGATCATATGCCCTCATCGAACATCGCTGAATTCCTGTCGGGGTATGGCAATGATTCGGCCACGATGATTTTCAAGCGGGGCGGGACGTTTAGTATGGATCTGTCTTCCAGTGCGCAATCCGGTCCGGTTGCAAGCGAAAGCCGGACGTTTCTAACGGTGGGCGACGGCATTGGTGGCGGGACCGGGGATGTCGTTGTTGAGGTGAACAATATGGCGACCCTGCTGCGCCATAGCAGTGTCTCGCTGGGCTATCGGGTAAATTCTGACGGAACCCTGCACTTCAACGGAAGCATGCGGTTGTATGCAGACAATAATAAACACGCCACGCTGATCCTGGACGGTGGTTCGGTTGTAGCCACGGGATATGTAGGCTCCCGTTTTAATATGCAGGCAGACAGCTCCATTGAATTCCTTTCGGAAGGCAGTTCTTTTTCTGCGGCTTATGGTGGGGCATTTACTGCGATTGCAGACGTTCAAGCCGATGTTGCTGGTGTGTTCGTGAATTCGACCGCAGGCGATCTTCAATTCACGGATAATGGATCCACTTTCACCGTCACGGCGGTTCCTGGTGAAGACGTTGACTCGAATGAAGCAATATTCGGATTGTTTGACGGCTTGGGTGCTCCGGCGGCTTTAAGCAACGGAACGCTGACGCTAATTGCGTCGGACGATGCGTGGGTACCCAGCACAAATTTTCTGGTCGATTGGGACGAATCCATCGTCTTTGATGCAGAGTTGCAATGCCGTGAAAGCGGTCTGGATTGGGACATCCGGATCGGCAAGGGCGGGCAGCTCTATTCCATTGTTTTCCCCGGGCTTGGAGAAGTGGTGCCTCCGTCCAGTCTGGATGTTTCTGCGTGGAATGATGAGGTTTGGCAGATGACCGTTGTGAATAATGAACTGCTGGACAACAAGTATGATGATGAAATGCAGGGCTATGGCGATGCCAACACGCACGGCTCAGGAATGTATTATAAACCGTCGCTCGATCCGGACATTGAAAAACCGCTGTACTGCCCGCGGTTGGCGGAATGGGCTGATGCTTCGAACCGCACCTATTCCGTGCTCAACATTGGCTTGATTCCGAACCCGACCGTAAAACGCAGCGAACCCTTGATGTATACACAGTACCGCGATATGGGGAGCGGGGTGGTTGAAATCACCCACATCATTTATAACTTTGGCGACTACATGTATACGCAGGCATCCTTTCCCTGGGGCGGGCTGCGCATGTCCAAGCTGCCCGGTCAGATTCGCGGCGTTGCAGGGGGCGGCTACGAAGCATGGGACTACGATTTCAGTGATGGTGGAAATTACAGCATCAAGGATTCCGGCGGATGGTATGCCCGGGTACAGGACCGCTCAAACATCAAGAGTCTGGCGACCGCATATGTTCACGGCATGGATCAACACTATACGGATCAAATGGCCATGAGCACATCCGACCCCGATCGGTTCCAGAGTTCGGGAACCGTTTTTGTTCCCGGCGACACCAATCACGAAGGGCGCGATTTCGGTGTCCTGTCGCAGAGCACCCGGTTTTACCTGTATCCGGGAAAGGCTTTTTTCCGGCGGGTCTATTTAGTGATGGGGATGTTGGCCGAGGTGCAGGCAACGTCGGAACAGTTGGCAACCGAAACTGATTATGGCTGGATCGATGTCAGCGAAAACAATGCCCAACGTATGCCGCTCTATGAAACATCGATGGACGGACAGGCGATGCTGACGCATACCGCGCCAAGCTCGAATGCCGTGGCACTGGCGGAAAGCTATGCAACACCGGTGGAGGGTTCGCAGCCGTTGATTCTGATGAAGGATGCGGAATCAGGAACCTGTTTTATTACCACCGATCACTATGCGGCCAGCAGCCGGTTTAAATTTGAAAACATGTATGCAAAAACCAACGAACTGTATGAAACCTATCAGGATCGGGTGGTCTACCGCATGAATGACGGGCGGAGTGAATGGCTCGATCTGCTGGGGTTCGTGCTGCCCGTGGATGAAGCGAAACTGACCGGCGAGTGGAACCGGCTGTCCACCGTGCTCGGCAAAGATATTCTTTTTGTGCCCGGCGAAAAACCGGGCGCAGATGAGCTGATGATCTGGACCGGAAGTCCCGAACCGCCGGATGCCAACCATCCCCCCGAATTCACTGCGGACGTCTTTACCGGTGCAACGGAAGAGAACGTTGAGTTCAGCGGAACCCTTTTTGCAACGGATGCAGAGGGCGACACGCTGACCTTTGAAAGCGTGTTCGGCCCGGCCTGGTTGACTATCGATGCGAACGGCGCGATCCATGGAACACCGGGCACATCGGATGTCGGTTACAACATGTGGCAGGTCCGGGTTTTGGATGGCAACGGCGGATCGGACAGCGCGATCCTTTATGTCAATATCTCCCGTTCGCTGACCGAGGCGTTGATTGGACATTGGAAGTTTGATGACGGCTTCGGAACGGTGGCGGTTGACTCCTCTTTCAACGGTTGGAATGGAACGGTGGCCGGAGGGACCTGGGTGGATGGCTATGACGGCGGGGCGCTTGCGTTTGATGGCAGCAGTTCCATCGTGACCCTTCAGCCGGAAACATTCAGTAGCGTCAGCAATGAAATCACGATCGCGCTCTGGGTCTATGGAGACGAATCCCTGCCGGTGAATAATTCAATCATTTATGCGGAAGACGGCGGCGGTGATCGCGTAGTGAATGTTCATCTTCCATTCAGCAATGGAACCGTTTTCTGGGATGCCGGAAACAGCACGGGATATGATCGTCTCGGCAAAACGGCCAACGATGCATCGAACTATAAAGGGCAGTGGAACCAGTGGGTGTTCACAAAGAATGCCGCAACCGGAAATATGGATATCTATGTGAACGGCACGGTCTGGGCGAGCGTTTCCGGCAAAGAACGACCCATGATTGGTGTGGTTGAAGCCGCCATCGGCCAGCAGTATCCGGGGATCATTGATGATGTTCGAATCTATAACCTAGCACTGACTGGTGAAGAAGTCGCGAATCTCTATAGCGAGAGTCAGTGGGTGCATATTCCTGAATTCGTCGCAGGTATTTCTACCTCGCACAACCAGTTCAACGTGCAGTTTATTGGAACTCCAGGGAAGCACTATCGCGTCGAATATAAAGACGATTTAATGTCATCGAATTCCTGGCAGGTGGTAACGGATATCGTTTCGTTGGCAACCTCGCCTGTGAACGTGTCGGCTCCCATGACGAACAGCGCAGGATTTTATCGTGTAATCTTCCTCCCGTAATGATTTGGCGAGTCCTGCAAATAAGGGATGGACCGGATATGCATTTGGTCTACTCTTAGTGGATTGTAATAGAAGGGCACATTAATAATATGAATATAAATATGCGGATATTGAAGGTTGGGCTTGCGGTTAGTGCAATGGCCATGACGGTAGGTATAACTTCTGCTGCAGCCAAAACGCCGGCCATTGATTACGAATCATTTCTGGGGCAGCACGACATGCTCTGGGACCGCATTCCGAATCGTTGGGAAGTGGCGCCGTATACTGGTAACGGAAACGTGGGTTTTCTCTTTTATCAAGCCGCGGGCGAAGCAAAGAATGTGATTTCAATCTATGCCGGCCGTCACGATTATTACGATCATCGTGCACCGCATGACGGACATGAAAACCTGTGGATCTATCGCAGTCGGCTGCCGCTCGGTCATTTTAAGCTGGAGTCGAAGGGCGATATTGTTGAGGCCGATTTGCGGATGGATCTGTGGAATGCGGAAATGGTCGGGACTATTAAAACATCAAAAGGTGCTTATGCGGTGCGTGGCTTCTCGCACAGTCTGCACGATGTGATCTATTTCGAGACCGATGCCTCGGGCGGTGAATCGATCAAGGTCTCCTGGCATCCGGACATTCCCAAAGCACCCGTACGCACGACACTCGAAGCGGGCGGCGGGCCGAAAGGCGGAACGTGGGACCGTATGCGCAATGCGCCTTACGAACCTGCACCCGAATCGATTCAGAGTGAAGAGAACGGATTGCAGTATTGCTTCCAGCCGCTCTTAGACAATCGAGGAGAAACAACGACGGGGTGGGACGTTCGCGGAAAAGCCAACGGCAAGCAGGTTCTGCTGGCGAGTATCCATCACAGCTTTCCGGAACACGACAGTAAGGAAAAGGTAACGAAGAATCTGAAGCAGGCAGAGACGATGCTGGCGGATCAAACCTTTTTTTCCAGTCATCGGAAGTGGTGGAATGAATATTATCCGCTGAGCTTCCTGACCATCAACGATCCGGAGAAGGAAGCGTTCTACTGGATTCAGATGTACAAGTTTGCGTCGGCCACGCGCGGCAACGGCCCGGTAATGGATCTGATGGGGCCGTGGTATCACAAAACGTTTTGGCCGATGGTCTGGGGCGATCTGAATGTGGAACTGCAGTATTGGACGCATCTGACGGCCAATCGGCTGGATGCAGGATCCTCGCTGTGCAACTGGTTCGATAAAAAGGAGAAAAATTTATATGGAAACGTGCCGTCTCATTGGGAAGACAGCATGGGGCTTTCAACCTGCTTTCCTCAGGATTTAGTAGGCGGGCAAGGCGGCAATGTTCCGGATATGCTGTGCTGGATTCTGCATAACTACTGGCTTCATTGTGAGTTCGCCGGGGATCGGGAGCGGATGCGCGATGGACTGTTTCCCAAATTAAAGGCCACCGTGAACAGCTACCGGAATTATCTGAAAGACAATCCGGTGGTTTCCAAGGATGGGAAAATCCACATTAAACACAGCTGGTCGCCGGAATATCCTGGCGGACGCGGGCAGGATGTCAACTTTACCATCGGTCTGATGCGTTGGAGCCTGCAGACGCTGCTGGATATTAATGCCGAGCATCAGCTGAATGATCCGCTGGCTTCGGAATGGCAGCACATACTGGATAATCTGGTGGAATTCCAGATTGATGAAGACGGCCTGCGTATCGGAAAAGACATCGCGTTTGAGAAACCGCATCGGCACTATTCCCACTTGCTACCGTTTTATCCGCTGGCCGTGCTTACGCCGGAAACCAAAGAAGACAAAGCGCTGATGCGTACGACGCTGGATCATTGGCTGGACGTGACGTTTAACCGCCAACAGAAAGATAAGGCGATGGCCGTGACCGGCTATACAGCCACCGGTGCGGCTTCGATGTATGCCTGGCTGGGCGATTCGGATCAGGCGTATCATTATCTCGATTTTCTGATTCAGCATAAAAACGTGTCAACGACCACGATGTATGCAGAGGGTAATCCCGTGATTGAGAGCCCGCTCTCCTTCGCCACCTGTATTCATGATATGCTGCTGCAGAGCTGGGGTGGTAAGATTCGCGTATTCCCGGCCGCGCCGAAACTATGGGGCGATGTTGCCTTTAAGGACTTCCGCACGCAGGGGGCCTTTCTGGTTAGTGCAAAGAAGCATGATGGCGTGACTGAATTTGTAACCGTTGAGAGTTTGATCGGTTCTCCCTGCTTCGTGCAGACCGATATTCCGAAACCAAAAATTTACGTCAATGGGAAAGCCGCCAAGAAGAAACAGATCCGTGTGTTGGCCGACGGTTTTTACCAGATTGCGCTCAGGAAAGGGGATACGGTCATCTTTACCCGTTTAGCGATGGAAGATACGGATTTTGAAATCGCTCCGATTCCCGTCCATGATGCGGAGCACAACCTTTTTGGTTTGAGCGAAAAAACGAAGCGGCTTCCCGGACATGCAAAATACTATCCCGAACCGGGCGGTTCGAAGAAATCGACCTCTCCGACTGCGGTACGAAAGACGGTGTCAACGATTCCTGTTCCGACCGGGCTGTTGCCTGCAGGTCAGTATGTTCGGATCGAACTTCCTGGCAAAAACCGGGTGCTTTCGCTTGCCGAGGTTGAGGTGTTTGCGGGCGGAAAAAATATTGCAAGGAACAAACCTGCAACGCAATCGACCACAGCCTATGGCGGGGATCCGGAGCTGGCCGTCGATGGCAACACCGACGGAAACTATAACAACAAATCCGTGACCCATACCCGGCCGGATGAAACGAATCCCTGGTGGGAAGTGGATCTGGGACGAAGCGTTAAAATTGACTCCGTTCGCATTCACAACCGAAAAGGCAACTCCGACCGGTTCGAGGGCTTTACCCTGCGCATTCTGGATGAAAACCGGAAGCCGGTTTATTCCAAAGAAAACTGTCCGGCCCGCCCGCTTTCGGACTTTTAGGAGAAGGATGTTGAAAAGAATCGCATTGGCGGCGGTATGTGTCCTGTTCGGGGGTCAGGGTTTTGCGGGCACCGCAACGCCGTATGAGGAGGTGTATGCCGCCCGGGTGATGCGTTTTGCCGATAAAAACAAGAGCGGCCGGTTGGAAAAAGATGAGAACCCGAACGAGTGGAAAAAGTATCAGGCTTTGGATGTCAACCGGGACGAGGTTCTAACGCTAGACGAGCTGCGTGAGGCGAAGATCCACTATTTGGAAACCGGCGGTGAGCGGAAGCTGAATGTGTTGTATAAGCAGACCCCGGAAGAGGATCTCTATTTGGATATTTATTATCCAACCGCAAAGCGCGGCGAGCAATGCCCGGTGGTGTTCTACACCCATGGCGGCGGCTGGGGGGCCGGGGATAAGCAGAGCGCGGCGAATCATTTGTATGGCCCTGTCTTCAAAAAGCTTCTCGACCAGGGCTTTTGTGTGGTCGCGTTGAACTACCGGCTTTGGAAAAGCGGCGGCGCGCCCCATGTGCCGGAGTGCGTGGCCGATTCCAAGGATGCCATGCGTTACATGGCAAAAAACAGCAAAGCGCTTCAGGTCGACCCGAACTGCTTTTTTGTCATTGGCGGTTCGGCCGGAGGTCATCTGGCGCAGATGCTGTTGCTCACACCGCCGGAAGCTCAGCCGGGCGATCCGGCGCTGGTCGATACGCCGTACACCATGGTGGCCGGGGTGTCGTGGTTCGGGTTCACCAATGTGGAGGTGGAGGATCTTTTTATTAAGAACGAAGAAAATCCCCGCCCGAAGCCCATGCACGGCACAACTGTTCGCATCCTCAAGCCCGGTTTAACCGAGTCGGAAAAAGCGGCGGTGTTACATGAGATGAGCCCGACGACCTGGCTCAGCAAGGACAGTCCGCCGATGCTGATTATGCACGGCGACCGCGACACGGCCGTAACGGTTAAACATGCGCACTATATTCAACAGCGGGCCGAAAAGCTGGGGGCCGCGACCGAGGTGGTTATTGTCAAAAAGGCGGGGCATAACTGGGGGCAGCGCGGTGTTGTGATTGAGCCGTCGATGGATGAGATCATCGACAAGACGGTTCAGTTTTTTGTGGAGCACTTATCCGCACCTGCTTCAGACGGGTGGGTGATCGACACGTTGGCGGAGTGGGAACAAAGCGTGGAATCTAAAACCGGGATCGAAGTTGTGGACGGTATGATTTCGCCAACGGAAAAAAACGCGACCTTCCGGAGTGTCCTGAAGCGTTTCGATACAAAGCGGGAGGCCGAATCGCTTACGGTAAAACAGTCCGATGCGTGGAAAAATTGGAATCCCTGCCCGAACATCGGGCCGAAGCTGGGCGATTCGCCCGTGTTTATCTCGGTGGGCCCACAGGATTACTGGATGCTCGGGCGTTGCCATATGCGGCCGAAGAAGCCGTTGGAGGAGGTTCGGCTTCCTGGCTATGATGAGCCGCTGTTGAAGACCGCTAAGCCGAACGAGTTTGTTGCGCCGGGCGGACTGGAGCCGCATGCGGGCGGCTATCAGGCATGGCACAGTCGCGATATGAAAAACTGGGTCTATTACGGGTCGGTGACTGAAAAATTCTCGGCCTGGGTGACCTCCGCAGAATATGCGGACGGAAAATTTTATATTTATTACGATTTTCCCAACGATCAGGATCCACACCTTTACATCGACGACGATCTGACCGACGGAAAGCCCGGAAAAAATATGGGCATGGCTTTCAACGATCCGACGCATGGTTCGGACAGCGGCTTTATCCGTGATCTGGACGGAAACTTTCATGTGATCTACGAGGACTGGAGTCCCATTCATGCCAACAGCCATTCATTCGATTCCCCGCTGGCCGGTCATGCGGTGAGCAAAGACGGCAAAGGTGATTTTGAGGTGCTGGCTCCGGCTGTCGATCTGCGCACCACACCGACCGGCGTTCTTAAGACCTACAGGCACCCGCACTGGGTCAAGGAGTGTCCGGAGCGCTTCACATCGGATATTGGTGAATATGAGGTTCATGAACCGGAGCAGGACTGCTTCGGCGATTGGTCGGCGCTTTGCATCGGTGGTCAGTACTATCTGTTCGGCGATTATGATCCGGCCGGCTCGCACGGCACCAAGGGCAGCAATATGAGTGTGGCCTGGTTTACCTCTTCCAGCCTGAGCGAGCCGTTTGAGCTTTGCGGGCATGTCGGGCAGGGGCATCCCGATCCGGACATCTGTTTTGCGGAAGGTCGTTTCTGGCTGGCGACGCAACCGGAAATCGACTTTGTGAGTCCCGGTCCGTGGGTCGAATCGGTTGAAGTGCGAGTGGGCATTGATCTTTCCAATGATGGGAAAATTGACCAATGGACTCAATGGTTTGAAGTCAAGGAGAGCTATGACCACACGCCCGGCTTTGCCAAGCACGTGCAACGTACGCCGGCACAGCTCGATTTGAGCGAACTACCTGCTGCTTATGGGTTCCAATACGAATTAAAACTGACCGATACCACAAAGAACCAATCCAAGCCTGTCATAGATGAAGTTTCCATGACGTTTTATTAATGAAGGCACTCACGACTGGCAGCACCCAATCTAATCAGTTACAAAGGAAAAATATGAAAGTCTCATTTAACTTATTCAGCATCGTCCTGTTGTGGATCGGGTATTCTGCCTGTGCAGCGGAACAGGAGAAACCAAATATCGTCTTTGTATTGTGCGACGATCTTGGTTATGGCGATGTGCAGTGCCTCAATCCGGAACGGGGAAAAATTCTTACGCCTAGCGTGGATAAGCTGGCTTCTGAAGGGATGATCTTAACCGATGCGCATTCCGGTTCCTCGGTTTGTTCGCCCACCCGCTATGGTTTGCTGACCGGTCGCTACAGCTGGCGCACGCGGCTGCAATCGGGGGTGACTCAGGGGTATAACCCCAATCTGATTGCTCCGGATCGTCCGAGCGTTGCAAGCTTCCTGAAAAAGCAGGGTTACCACACGGCCATCATTGGAAAGTGGCATTTGGATTTTCAATATCAGAATCCGGACACCGACGAGCTGCTGAAAAAGCCTAAAAAGAAGGGCACGCTTCCGCCGGTGGGCACCAGGATTCCCGACGGCCCAACGACCCGGGGATTTGATTTTTACCACGGGTTTCATCACGCCGGCGATATGAAGGGGGTCATCGAAAATGATACCGTGATTGCGCATGATGACACCATCAACATGCTGCCGCGTTTAGCTCGAGAAACGGTTGAATATATTGATGAGCGGGCAAAGCATCCGGAGAAACCCTTCTTTCTCTATGTACCGTACGGTTCCCCGCATACCCCGATTGTGCCAACGAAGGAGTGGCAGGGCAAAAGCGGCATCAACGCCTATGCCGATTTTGTGATGCAGACCGATGATGCATTCGGGCAGATTCTGGATGCGCTGGAGCGCAATGACCTTTCCGATAATACGCTGGTGATTTTCAGCAGCGACAACGGTTGTTCCAAAGCCGCGAATTTTAAGCAGCTGGAAAAGGCGGGGCATTATGCCAGCGCCCGCATGCGCGGTTCGAAAGCCGATATCTGGGATGGCGGCCACCGCGTTCCGTTTCTGGTCCGCTGGCCGGGGCATGTTGAGGCCGGATCAACCAGCGACCAGCTGATTTGCTTAACCGATTTTATGGCGACTCTTGCTGAACTGACCGGGCAGCCGCTGCCGGCCGGCAGTGCGGAAGACAGCATCAGCTTCCTGCCGGCGTTGTCCGGCAAGCCGATCGTGTCCACCCGCAAAGGCGTCATTCACCATTCCATCAGTGGGCACTTTGCCTACCGTATGGGCAAGTGGAAACTGTGCCTTGCCCATGGTTCCGGTGGTTGGACTGCCCCGAAAGAAGCGGTGGCGAAGAAGGGGGGAGCACCCAAGGCCCAACTCTACGATATGGAAAAGGACCCGGCCGAAACAACCAACCTTTATGAAAGCCACCCGGAGGTGGTTGAACGCCTGCTGAAACAGCTGGAAGCGGATGTGCAGGGTGGCCGCAGTACCAGGGGGCCGGTTTCGAAGAATGATGTAACAACAATTAAACTATGGAAGTCTGCGGGGAAGTAAATATGAAGAACGTAACTCGATGGATGGGAGTGGCAGCGCTGCTGCTGGGTGGCATTGCGATGGCGGAGCAGAAGCCGAATATTGTTATTATTCTGGCCGATGATCTTGGATATGGTGATGTGCAGTGTCTGAATCCTGACCGCTGTAAAATCTCCACCACTCACATGGATCGCGTGGCGGCGGCAGGCATGACTTTCACCGATGCGCACACGACTTCATCGGTCTGCACGCCGACTCGATACAGTATCATTACCGGGCGGTATAACTGGCGCACATGGAAGCAGGAACATGTCCTCGATGGGTATGACTTGCCTCTGATTCCTACTGACCGGATAACTGTGCCGAGCTTCCTGAAAGCAAACGGCTATAACACGGCCATGATCGGTAAATGGCATCTCGGCCTGGGGATTGCCACGACGGATGGAAAGCCGGCCAAGCCGGCCGGTGGGCTGAAGGCCAAAGTAAGAAAAGGGCCGTTTACTACTGCCGAACTCTCGAATATTGATTGGAAAGGAACCATCGAAGGCGGGCCGGTTGACCTCGGCTTTGACTCATGGTTTGGCATTACGGCTTCGCTGGATTTCCCTCCGTATGTCTGGATTCGCGACCGCAATTGGGTCGGTGAGGGTACCCACGCTAAAGCCTTTCGTCGTCCGGGACCTGCAAGTGAAGATTTTGAAGCCGTTGATGTGCTGGACAAGCTGGCCGCGGAATCCGTTAAATTCATTACCGAGTATAAAGGCGGTAAACCTTTCTTCGCCTATATCCCGCTGCCTTCCCCGCACACACCGATTGTTCCCTCTGAAAAGTGGAAGGGAAAGAGCGGTATCGGTTCTTATGGCGACTTTGTGATGCAAACGGATGACTTTGTCGGACAGGTTGTCAAGGCCCTCGAAGATCGGGGGATTTCAGACAATACCATTCTCATTGTGACCAGCGATAACGGATGCTCCAAGGCCGCAAATTTCAAGAACCTGGAAGGGCATGGCCATTTCGCCAGCGCCCATATGCGGGGTTCCAAGGCGGATCTGTGGGATGGCGGGCATCGCGTACCGTTTCTCGTGAAGTGGCCCAAGGTGATCAAAGCCGGCAGCATGTCTGACGAACTCGTCTGCCAGGTTGATCTGTTGGCAACCTGTGCTGAACTGGTTGGCAAAGAGCTGCCGGCAGGTGCGGGTGAAGACAGCGAAAGCATTCTGCCTGTTTTCTCGGGCGGGAAAACCGACTTCTCACGTAAGGGACTGATTCATCATAGTGTGAGCGGTCACTTTGCCTATCGTCAGGGAAACTGGAAATTACTCCTGGCTCGTGGTTCCGGCGGATGGACGGCCCCTAACGAGAAAAGGGCGAAAGGCGAGGGAGCTCCCATCGCCCAGCTGTATGATCTGGAGAAGGATCCCGGAGAAACCACGAACCTCTATGAAAGCCATCCCGAGGTGGCCGAGCGGCTGTTGAAGCAGTTGGAGTTGGATGTTGCCCGTGGACGCAGCACCGATGGCGCAGCGGCAAAGAACGACATCGATAACATTGTCTTGTGGAAAAGCGGTGAGTAAGAATCTTCTTATCGATAGGGCCAGTTAACCCCGGTGGTGCTAACGGCCTGGTACTCAGGCAGTCATTTTAGTCGGGATCTAACGCTCTGGGTTTTGGGCCGCAAAGACGAGGGGAACATAAAGGAATAGCCCGGTTCCAGTCATTGGAAAAACAGTTTTTCAGATTCTGTTTTTTTGCTTTGCATCGTTGCGGTCATACACCCGTCATTGAATCAGCGACAATGTGCCTGGTTTTTCGTGGGGCTTCCTATGGGAATACCTCGCGAATTCCGTGTCCCTTAAATGGGGGATAGATACCTAGCCTGAAACCGGTAAATTTGCGGGGATTCATTTTATTCCTGAATCGTGTGCCGTAGGAAAAATGTGCAATAGGAGCGACGATGAACTGTAGATTTTTAAAAAAGCGGATGATGTGTGCGTCCGTGTTGTGCTCGGTGGGACTGGTCTCTGTGATTTATGCCGGAGAGAAACCTAATGTAATTTTTATCAAGACCGATGATCAGCGGCGGGATTCGTTGAGTATGACGGGGCATCCGGTTACAAAGACGCCGAATATTGATCAACTGGCGAAGGAAGGGGTGTTTTTTGAAAACGCATTCATTACCAGCCCGATCTGCGGGCCGAGCCGGGCCAATTTTATGACGGGGCAGTGGGAGCGGAAAAACCGCCATGGTTTTACCTTCGTTTCAAATAATCCACTCACGTATGAGGTGTTTGATAACAGCTGGCTGATGCGGCTGAAGGCGGCGGGGTATTTTACGGGTTATATCGGCAAAAATCATATTTCGGTTGGTGCGACTAAGGAGCGCAACCGTTATATGCAGGAGCATATCGACTTCTGCTACATGCGTTCAGGCCACCTCGGTTTCGATCTGATGAAGAAAAAGGAGTTTCAGAACCTGAAAAACAGCTCACAGGTGGAAGGACTGTTTGAGGCAACGGATGTGTTTCTGCGTCCGGGCAAAGATAAAGACTACTTTTTCGATAATGCCCACGCCTCCATGGCCGACTTTCTGGCGCATCGTGATGACGACAAGCCATTTGCGCTGTCGATCAACTTCAACCTGCCGCACGCAGCCAGCATCGGCGGCATGGGAGCAAAGCAGAGCGATCCCGAAATGTACCGCTCGCTCTATAACGATGTGAAGGATCAGTTTGTAATGCCGGAAACCTATTCTTCAGAGAAAACCTCTCTGCCCGACGATGTGTTCCGTCAGGATGAGCTGATGAATTATTACAGCATCAAAGAATCCTTTCTGCACAGTAAGATGATCAAAATGGCCCGCGCGGTGACGGCCATCGACCTTTTTGTGGGCCGGCTGCGCACACAGCTTGAAGAGATGGGGCTGGCAGGAAACACCATCCTGGTGTTGGCCTCGGATCACGGCCTGCTGCTCGGCGAACACGGGCTTGGCGGAAAGACCTTCCTTTATGAAGAGTCGATCCGGATTCCGATGATTTTCCACTCTCCCTATTTCCCGGGCTCGGTGCGCGGGACAACGGTCGATGAACTGGTGGTGGGGCAGGATCTGCCGGCAACGATTCTTGAATTGTGCAGTGTTCCAGTGCCTGGAATGTATCAGGGCCGCAGCCTGGTTCCGCTGATCGAGGGGAAAAAGGTGGACTGGCGCAAAGAAGTTTTCTGCGAAAACCTTTTTACCGATCAGGGTTATCCGCGCATGGAGGCCGTGAGAGGAACCGAGTGGAAATATATCCGCTATTTTTCGAAGGAGAACGATCGGAAACAATATCTGCCCGATGCCTCGATTAATGGTGAACAGCCCATCTATGAAGAGCTGTTCAACATCAAGGACGATCCGAAGGAAAAACACAACCTTGCTGCTAATCCGGAATATAGATCGATACTGAATCAGTATCAGACCCGTTGCCGGGAACTGGTCACCGAGCTGGCAGAATAAAACTGTTAACAGGGAAACTACGAAATGGATCACAAGGTAAGCCCATTTGATATAATGTATCCTTTAAATGTGGAAAATATACCACCGCTTAGGCAGAACGACATTCTGTCATGAGCTATAATAGATTGTGAAATTCGGGCGAATAGGAAGTCTGATAGTTGCTGCAACGGTATGTTTGAGAGAACGCCGGCAGAAGAGATGGATTAATTTTGGTAGTACGGCCTATAAAGGAGAGATGATATGAAACGCAGAGCATCCAAGAGTAAAGGGGTGGTTAAAGGCGCGCCCAGCGGATTCGTGGTGAGTTTATTGATTCATGCTGCCGCATTCATGCTGGCCGGTCTGCTGGTTGTATTTAATGTGGTTCAGAAAGAAGAGAAAAAATTTGTTCCTCCCAAACCGGTTGACCGCCCGAAAATGAAGCTGAAAAAGCCTAAAGTAAAGGTGAAGAAATCTGCCAAGCCGAAGTCGACTCAGCGGATTGTGACCAAGGTCAGGCGCGCAAGTATGCCGGACATCCAGTTGCCGGAAATGTCGGGCATCGGTGACGGGATCGGCGATGGGATCGGTGGGTTTGAAATCATGCCGGACATGAACGAGGTTACAATTTTTGGTGCAGGTCAGACTATTGGTAATGATTTCGAAGGTACCTTCTATGATTTCAAGCGGACCCGAAATGGACGCCCGATTACCATGTCTGATTCTCAGTTTGTGGATGAAATGATAAAATTTACTTCCAGAGGTTGGAAACCTTCCGCAATCGCCAAATTCTACCGTTCACCTAAAAAACTCTATGCCACCAGTTTCATGTTGCCGCCGCTGCGGTCTTCTGTGGCACCTGCCGCTTTCGATGAGGCCGATACCGTGGGTTATGCCTGGATGGTTCATTACAAAGGGCAGTTGGTGTATCCCGAAGATATCAAGTTCCGCTTCTGGGGGCATGGTGACGATGTGCTGGCAGTACGGGTTAAGGGGGAAACCGTGTTGAATGCATGTTGGGAAGACAATAATCGCGGCACACGGCTCATTGGGGGTAACTGGGTGAGCAGTGCAACGAAGAACCGTCAGTTCTATATGGGTAACAATCTGGCGTGGGGAGGCGATTGGATCGAGCTTAAGGCCGGTGTCCCGGTGGATATGGAAGTCATCGTCGGCGAGGTTCCCGGCGGCACGTTCTGCTCCATGCTGACCGTCGAGGTCGAAGGGGAGGAATACGAAAACAATAAGCAGAACCGAAGCATATTCCCGATGTTCAAAACCACCGAGCCGAACCATGACCTGATTGATGCTATTTTCGAGCATCTGGTGCCCGGTGAAGCAGCGATTACCAATGGTCCCGTCTTTCGCGACTACAGGAGTTCCGGACGTACCTTTGCCGAAAAAGAAACGGAAGTGCTGCCGGAACCTCAGGAGGAGTCGCCCATGCGTGTTTGGAACTCCACCGATGGTAAAAGTCTGGAAGCCGAATATATCAGCACCATGGGGGATAAAATTGTGCTGCGCAGTCCAACAGGGAAGCAGCTGAAGATTCCGGTTTCTAAATTTACACCGGAAGATTTGCGCTATATCGATCTGGAAAATCCGCCCGATTATACCGTTTCATTTGTTCGGTCCAGTTCGCAGAAGCTGATCGAAACCACCCCGTATCTGAATGAGACTCCTCCACGTATTCTGGTGTATAACTTCGGAGCAAAAGTCAAGCAGACCAGTGCGCGGGACTATAACCATGAATTGACAATGGAATACTATGCGGTCGGCCAGCAATATCTCGATGGCAACAAATATAAGCTGCTGGACCGGCAGTCTCAGTCATTTGCGCTTACCCGGGAAAACGGGCGTGCCTTCAAGTTTATGGGGGATCGAACCGTGCAGTTAACAGACTATGATCTCGACTCCCAGCGCCGCGGTATCCGTGTAGCCGAAAGTCTGGTGCTGCTCAGAGATGAACGAGGTAAAATTGTTGCTCACAGTGCTTCGGCAAAATGGCTGTTTGAGCATCTGGATAACCTGGATCGGCTGGCGGTTGGAAATTTCCTGGATAAAGAATGCAAGCGTGTTTATCCAACCGGTCCAAAGGCAACCCGATACTAATCCAGTTAAGTTTCACAAGCGCGGTATTTCTGATGCTCCTCTAAATAGAGGATATGAAGGAAATGCGATGGGGCTATACTCTTGTTTTGTATATTAAATTCAGGAGTAGACCATGCGTATCTGTAGGACTTTGATCGTAGCCGTCACCATGTTTGCGATCGGCACATGTGCGACGTCGGCGGCCGTGAGAATCAACGGCGACACCCCGTGGGTCGTGATGGAGGCGGACTTTGAAAACCCCGCCATTCAGGAAGCCATCCGCGATGCAGAGCGCGATTGGTATAAAGTGTTCGGCTATCCGCCGGTGATTTTTAAGAACGATACCCGATCATCCTGGACGGGGCCCGTGGTGCTCTTCGGATCAGCAAACAACACGAAGAGGCTGATCGATAGCCAGTTGCCGGAAGGCGCGGAGCAGCACCGGCTCTTTTTCGGAAAGGTGAAGCAGAATAACGCCATTATCGCTACGGGATCGGACACCCGCGGAACCATATTTGCCATCTATACCTTTTGTGAACGGGTACTCGGCATTGATCCCATGTATGTTTTTACGGATCACGTTCCGAAAAAGCACCGGGAGATCACGTTGTCCCGCTCGATGGAGTTTGTTTCCAAAACACCCACCTTCGAAAACCGAGGCTGGTTTATCAACGATGAAGAGCTGCACGACGGAATGCACCGCGACCCGCTCGGTGGAAATGTGATATCGATGGAGTGGATGGACAGGATCATCGAAACGCTTCTGCGCTGTAAAGGGAATATGCTGATCCCCGAGTCGTCCCCTTTTCCGGACGCCACGGTATATGACCTATGCAAGCGGCGTGATGTGATCATCACGTTCCACCATATCGATCCCTGCGGGATCAACATGATGCATTGGCCCGAGAATGTGCCGTTCTCCTACATTACGCATAAGGAGATTCTTGAAGATGCCTGGCGCAAGTCGGTGAAGGTGCTGGCCGATAAGAAAGTGGCTTGGATTGTCGGATTCCGAGGGGAGAGCGACGGAGCCTTCTGGAACAGCGATCCGGCGGCGCCGAAGGATGATCAGGGCCGCGCAGATGTGATTTCCGAGGCGATGCACAAGCAGGTGGAAATTATCCGCGAGTTTGATCCGGATGCCACCATTGTTGCCGCGCTCTGGAATGAGCTGGGCGCATTTTACAATAAAGGCATTTTGAAGGTTCCGGAAGGGATCTGCAAAATGTTTGCCGACGACGGTCGCGGTTATATGCGCGACAAGGGGGACGGATCGGATCTGGATGAGGGCGATGGGCTTTACTATCACGTCCAGATGATGATGAATACACAGAATCGCACCTCCGAAATGGTTCCGCCGGCGCGGATCTACAAAGAGCTGAGGCGCTATGTCGAACGGGGTGCCACGAAGTATGCCATCATCAACGTGAGCGGAATCCGCCCGGCGGTGATGTCTGTTGAAGCAATTATGGATTTCCTATGGGATGCCGAACCGACGTTGAGTCAGGAACCCGAGGCCGCCATGACGGACTATCTGAATGCATGGCATGCGAAAACCTATGGACCGCAACTGGCGGAGCAACTGACTGAACTCCGTTTGCAGTATTACCAGATTCCCTATATGCGTGAATATATGCCGAATCCACACCGTTGGAGCGGGGCCCGCGGTGAACATCTGATGCACTACCAGATTCAGGAATTGCTTAAGCGATACGGCAAGTCCATCAGGAAGGGGGAGGATATTGCTGCGATAGACCAGTTTGCCGAGCGCTTCAGGCAGGCCACGGCACCACTGGCCGAAACCGCTGAATATATTCCTGTGCTGTGGGAAGCCACCAAACAGTTGGAGAAGGAAATCCCGGTTGACCGCAGGTGTTTTTATCAAGCGCACTTCACCTATCAGGTGGCTGTGCATATGTATTCAAGTCGCGCTCTGGCCATTGTGACCGATGCGGTTTCGCAATACCTAACCGATCGCGATCCGCAGGCGTTTGCCACGCGCATTGCACCGGCTGTCGATGAAATTGAAAAGGTGATTCACGAGGCGCACAAGGCCGAATACGGTATCTGGGATACCATGTTCATGCACGTTCGCCTGATGGATATATGGCGCACCCGGCTGATGCTTAAGCAGACCATTGCCGAAATTGAAGGAAAGCCGTTCACCTCGTCCTATCGCGGATATATGAACGGAAGTTTCTGGGGTTCAGCCCAGGCTTATATGGATCATGGGGACGGAGTCTTTCCCTATTTCTATAAATCTTCAGGCCGTGGCCTGGAGGTGATTGAGAGTGGGGAAATTGAAGCCATAGAGAAGCAGAAGCTGGACGCAAAACGGCAGACACAATCAAAAGCTGCTTTGGAGGCTGCTCCGATCACGGAGATCCGCTTTAACTCCGACCTGGAATACATTGTAGTTCCGAATGGGCTGAAGAAGGGGGCGCTGATCTGGACAGACCGCAAGTATAGGGCTCAGTCGATTCCTCCGGAGCTGGAGGGAGCAACCTACATCCAAACCCCGATGGTGGATCGCAGCAATGAAAAGAACGATCTCATCGCTTTTACGCTGAAAAAGGACGCAACGGTCTACATTGCGCTGAAGGAAGGCGAGGACCGCCCCAAATGGCTTGCGGATTGGGAGAAGACCGATGGTTTGCTGAATGCTTCTAATAAACTGATTTGCTACCGCAGGAATTTCAGCCGGGGAGGCTCTGTCGTGCTCGGCGGTAGCGGTGGAGCCTCCTGCATGTATTCGGTTGCGATTAAAGAAAAATAGCAGGGATCCAACGATCCACACAACGAACCGGTCAGTTCGTGAAAATACCCATACGGAAGGCCTTGGCCACTGCTGCGGGGGCGTTCTGGACCTGGAGTTTTTCATAGATATTGCCGACGTGGGTCGCGACGGTGGTGATGCTGATACCGAGCTGGTCGGCGATCTCTTTTTTCAGCAGACCCTCAGCCAGAAGCGAAAGGGTTTCGAGTTCCCGTTCCGTTAGCATATTTCCCACTTCGTTTTCTGGCAGTTTGGTCTGTAGCGTATTGAGGATGAATTTGGCGATATTTGCATCCAGCGAAGCTCCCCCGCCGTTCACGACACGAATTCCTTCGGTAATATTTCCGACCGTTGCAGACTTCAGCAGATATCCGGCTGCGCCCTGCGAGATGGCCTGGAGGACATCGGATTCGTTATCGGATTGGGTCAGCACAATCACTTTTGAGTCGGGGATGGATTTTTTAAAATAGGGCAGAGCTTCCAGGCCGTTAATGCCTGGAAGATTCAGGTCCAGCAGGATCACATCGGGAACCAGTCGAAGGGAACGGTCCTGCAGGCTCCGAAGCGCTTCCTCGGCGGTGCCGAACTGATTGCCGAGTTCGATGTCTTTTTCTTTGCCGAGGGCGAAGGCTATGATTTCACGATAGTCCGGGTGGTCTTCCACCAGCATGACACGGATACTTTTTTTCATGGTAGTCCTTTATTTGCGGAGATTCCGTTTTTTGATCTGGAACCGGAGATTAACGCTTGTTCCGCCTGCAGGCGGGCTTTCAATCGTGAGTTTGGCATTAAGCAGCCGGGCTCGGCGTTTGAGCGATTTCGGTGGTTCTGTGACCCCGGTGCCGTTGTCGGTAATGAGCAGATGGATTGTTTTTGCATTGGCGGTGAGTCGGGTGGTGATTTTGGTGGCCTGTGCGTGGCGGCAGATGTTGACGAGGCACTCTTTATAGAAAAGGAATAAATCGATGCGGGTTCGGGGCTTCAGCCGGTCCAGGTAGGTTTCTCCTTCGATCGAGAAGTCGTGTTCAAAGTTGGTGATGATACGATTGGCGGCGCGCTGCATGTCGTGCACGAGTCCTATGTAAAGATCATCGGCTTCGAGTATGTTGGTGCAGTGGCGGATGGCGGTGCCGGTGCGTTCGGTCAGTTCTCGGATGCGCCCGAGCAGCATCTTCCATTCTGTCGGCGAGTCTTCGGCCCCTTGTACGCAATCGCTCAGCAACCCGATGGTGTGGATGTTGGCTCCCAGCTCATCGTGCAGGTCGGCGGCAAAGCGTTCTTTGATTTTTGCGATATCGCGCTCTCGTTTCATCCGGTCGAGCAGCACCGTGATGATAATACCAACAGCAAGCAGGGCCGCCAGCCATCCCATCCGGCGCAGGTTTGTTTTCTGGCGGGTGTAGCGCTGTTGCAGTTCATTTGCAACAACAGGACGTTCGGTTTCAAGATCGTGCCGTCGTGCCAGCTCCAGCATCCAACTGCGGATGGGGAGGATCTGCCCGTAAAGGTTCTTACCATCGGTTAACGCAGCTAATGTCCGATCGGGAGTGCTGGCCTCGAAATTGGTAAGGATGGATTTTCCTTGTGCAACATTCCGACCATTGGAAAAAAGTTCAATTTCTGCAAACCCGATCTGGGAACCGCTTCCACGCGGTTCGGTGCCGATATAGGGTTCAAGGGCAATCAGGCGGACATAGCGGCAAACGGTTTGGGGGAACCCGAGCATGATGATCGGACCTACCTCGAAGACGGAATCCTGCTGGAATTCGAGCAGTTGTTCGGCATCTGAAAAATCTGCTTGGTTGGCTCCTTCCAGAACCACCTTTTGCGGGATTCCGAAGGTGGCCGGAGTGGAGTGGGGGACGGTATCGCTGAGATCGGTAGCGTGCAGATGGATGCGGTTGATAGGATACGGCTCACCGAGGTCAATGTTCATGGTCGGGTTTTCCCCGATGCCCATCTTGCTGACAAAGGCGATGCTTTGTTCGCCCTGGAAGGCGTCCATCAGGTAGGGGACAAAACCATCCACCGCAAACCGGGCTTTCCGGGAGTTGCCTTCGCCTTTTCCTTTGGACGACGTATGCACGGGTTTGCGGAGTGCCACATTTTCCTGCCCGTTGAAAACCATGACTTCCGCCAGTTCCATATCATATTTTCCATCCCATGCACGTGGCGACAGGTCGGTGGCCTCTACCCGAAGCCAGGAGGCCGTGGCGTTGCAGGAGACCACTACAGGGGCAATGCGCGGCAACAGGTGGTCTGCCTTGGTGAAGGTGGCGATAACGGTGCCGTTCGTATCCGCCCCGAAGCCTGCAATGATTTTAAACCCGAGCGGGAATCCATCCGCCCGGAAGCCCGATTTGGTGTCGCGCCAGATGGAGGGAACCAGTACGATTTGGTCAATCGGGGTTGTTTCGCCGAATTCAATTTGAATCCACTCGGTTGCAGATGGGTTTGGGTGGCTCAACGAGCGGTAGCCGACCGGTCCCACTCCGCCGCGTAAGCTATAATGGGCCAACTGGCCGATCTCCGAATTGATGGCCGCCAGGCGGCCTTCCAACTGGGTCAGGGATTGTTTTTGCACACCATACCGCAGTCCTGCCTCGGTATCGGCCTTATCCGTGGCCTGGACAATACCGGCAGTCAGTACAACGGCGGCTCCAATGCCGGCACAGATGGCTGTGGTTCGTAACATATCCATTTTTATAACACGAAAGCTTGGTGAGTCGATATGGAGCTTGCGAATAAAAAAGTCCCCGCCTTTAGCGGGGACTTCCGGAAGCCTCAGAGAGACCGTTGGTTAGTTGCCGATGATCCGGTAGAACATCTTCGGATCGGTGGTGTCGTTGGTGACACTCATCGGGCCATCGATTCCGGAGATGTCGACCACGTTCGTCCAGCCCGGTGCGTTGACGAGGTCTGCATCGGCCTGGAGCGTGTAGGTGGCCACGTTGGTGCCTTGCCATCCGATGACTAGGTCACTGCCGGACATTCCATAGGTCACATCGCCGATCTCGGGAATTACGATCGCCGGCGATTGGACGGTCAGGGAGCCGGTGCTCGACGCGTGGATCGCCGCTCCGTAGGTCGGGTCGGCCATGAGCTGCGCCGCGGTATAGGTGCCGTCGGCAAGTTCAACGCCCCAGATGGTGGCTTCGGCAACCGTCATGTTCTTGCTGAGCGCAAGCCGGATTGTTCCGCCGACGGCCGAGTTGGTCGGGTTGGCTTCGATGGTCAGGGTGCCGTTGGTGTTGTAGAAGTCTGTATCGAGATACAGGAACCCTTCTTCGCCAATCACAAAGCTGCTCTGGCCAAGGCCGCCGCCGCGCAACATGCCCTGTTCAACATCCCAGGTGCCGGTGAAAGTGTTGCTGGTATTGTTGAAGATGAAGCCGGTGTTACCGATTGTGTTGGTGTCCCATTCCGATTTTACGGTCAGCACCATGGTGTCGATGCCTTCAGCGGCTGTCACCAATGAATGAACCGTGAGCTTACGGTTTTCGCTGCCGGCAATCATGTTGATGGTTCCGGAACCCTTGAAGTCAATGTTGCCATCGATTCCGTGTGAGCCCACCAGCTTGAGGTTGGTGCCCGCGAACATGTTCAGGTTCGAAACCATGGCCGTGCCGCCATGTTTGGTAACAAAGTTTGCACCATCGGTAATGGTTAGTGATTTGCCCATGAAGACCGGGCTTGGCTCAACCGCATTCACAGGGGATCGGGTATCCCATCCAGATGTGTTATTGAGGTAATGATACGCCGGTGAGGGAACCTCGCCATTCGACCAGCTGTTGGTGGTCAGCCAACCCGCTTGAAGGTCGGCCGATACGTGGCCTTCAATCTGAGTAATAGGTGCTGTGGCTGTTGAGCCTACAATCAGATAGGCGCCGTCGGATGAAGTGGGATCGAATGCCCCGCCGTAGATAGGGTGGGCCTTCAGGTCGACACCCCAATAGAGCCCGTCCGCAAGGGTTTCTTCCCAGATAGTGGCGGAGCCGACGATCACGTTCTGGTCGAGCAGGATCATGCCGCCCTGTGCGGAATTGGTCGGGTTAGCCTCGATGGTGAGGTCGGCACTGTTGTTCTCGTAGTCGGCATCGAAGTCCAGAGTCCCGAAGTCGGTGACGAGGAAGCCGCTGCCGCCGAGGTTGTTTCCTGCGAGCAGACCTGATTCGATAGTCCATAGTCCATCGAAGTCATTGAGAACCCCGTTCATTGTGAAACCGGCGGTCGCGGCATGTGCCGTATTGGACGGCCAACTGCCTGCGCGCACCGTGATATTGGTCACGGTTGAGTCGGCATAGATCAGTGAAGAAATCGTACATTTTCTATCCACATTTCCCGCTTCAAACAGAATCGATCCGGTTCCCTTCAGGCTTAATGCCCCGCTGAGTGACGAAGCCCAGCCGCCGGCAAGCCGGAGCTGGCTGCCTGCCCAAATACGGAGGTCGTCCACGGTCCACGGGCCGTTGTTTTTGATGGCCAGCTTGGCGCCGTTGGTGATGGTCAGCGAATTGCCGACGAAGGTGTCGCTGCCGGATGCCGGCGTGCGGCAGTCCCAGTTCGCTCCGGCATTGACATAGTCGTTGCTGAAGACCAGAGCCTGGCCGTTGTCCCAGTAATTTGTGTCGTTCCAGCCAAGCGATGCGGCTGCGCCCATGCTTGCTATCTGATAGATGGTGTCACCTACGATCGGCGGAGGGGTGTAGTTCACTGTGAGTATGCTGGTGTCGGAAGAGCCTGCAAAAGCGGTTCCATAAACCGCGTGGGCTTTCAGTTCTGCACCGGTGTATCCCCCGGGTTTATTGGTCAGGGCGATTCCCCAGACATCTACCGTGTAAACATCCACATCCTGGTCGAGGAGGAAAGAGCCGCCGGAAGAGATGGTGATGTCGGCGTTAGTGTTTACAAAATCGGCGTCAAAGTCCAATCCGCTGGTGCCGCTGATGATGAAGGCGGATGCCTGACCAAGCCCTGCGCCCTTGAGGGAGCCGCCGCTTGCAACATTCCATACGCCAGTGAAGGTGTTGGCTGAATTCGTAAACGTTGTGTTGTTTGCGTAGGTACCGATGATTTCGAATTCGGAAAACGTATTGTCTGGTTTCAGCAGCGATCCGATGGTAATCGGTCGACTACTGTTTTTTGTGGTGTCGATGGTGATTTTTCCCGACCCGGTGAGTGTGCCTTCCATCTTTCCAGTACTGCCGCCATTCAACATTTTGGAGCCGTCTTCCATGACCACGTTCGCGGACACGGAGGAGCCGCCGCCATGTTTGAATTGGAGTACTCCTCCGGATTGGATCGTCAGTAGTTTGCCAAGGAAATCATCGCCGGAGCTTGGCGTTCTGGTGTTACCGCCGACGCTATTAACATAGGTGTTCCCGGCTGAGGGGATGACGGCCGTGGGGTTGGCGGCATTGGTCCAGAAAGCTTCGTTCCAGTGGCTTCCAACTCCCATTGAACTGGTTTGGAAGAATTCTTCTTCCGCTTGTGCCGTCAGACCGATGGCCAGGACGGTGCTCCATGCGCCGATGCGCAGGATGTGTTTCAGTGAGCGTGATTGCTTCATTTGTATCTCCTCGTGCTATGTTATTCCCTGATATGACGTGCTCTCCGGGGCATCAGATGTCTCCGAAGCTTTGCGCTACCTTTTACAACGATCTCCAATGTAGCTGAAAATGAAAGTTTGCATATCCTACGTTTGTAGGAGGGAGGGGGTTAGCCCGATTTCCGGTTTCCGATTTGTGATTTTTGAATTGTCGAACTCAGACGGCGTTGGCCTCTATCATTTACGGGCGTCGCAGACCCGATAATCGGCATTCGGAAATCTAAAATCACAAATTCACAGCGAAGTAGCGTTGGCCTCCTCTATTTGCAGGATTAAAAAATGATGAACCCATGCTAAATTGGTTGGTCAATAGAGTCCGAGGTTCCAGCCTTTGTGAGCGGAAAAGGGATATTTAGCGCGATGATAAAACATTTTTTATATGTACTTTTATGGGGCGGATGGGCGGCTTTGTCGTGTTATGGCGCTTCGGAGCTCACATTTGATGCTTCCGCCAAACCGGCCACGCTGGTATTGGGCGATCATGATTTGTACGAATCCAACTCGTCGGCAGGCTTTCATCTTCGCCATTTTGACGGGGAGGACATTACGGATACCCTGCTCAGCGATATCTCCACCTCGGGGGACGAGATTACGGTGTCGCATTCCGACGGGTTGCCGAGCTTCACCTTCCGAATCGATTCCTTTGACAAGCACCTGGCGATCCATTTGGTCGATGTGCAGGGCATTGGGACGAATGACCGCAACTGGGGGATCAACCTGTACCTGCGGTCTAACGCAAATGTCGGCCATTTTTCGCTCAGCAATATTGCCGACAGCACATCAGGCTGGAGTCCATACGGCATCGGCACAACGATTAAGATGGAATGGCGTTGGCTTTGGGGCACGTTGCATGACGGTAGGCGCGGCGGCTTCGTCTTATATGATGCGACGTTGGGCGGCGCCGAGCTGGATGCGGCTCTGGCGGAAGTCTGGTCTGAACAACATGCGGCCGGAACCATGGTGCGCCCGGCAGGGCAGGCGAGCTGGACCACGAACGATGTGCTGGCCTGGGTCGATGCCTATGCGGCGCAGAACAACAATATGAGCGAGGTGGAGCTGGAGGCCTATTCGCTGGCGGAGCTCTACAACCTGACCGACACCTATGTGTTTTCCAACAACATCCGGCGGGTCAAGTTGCATACCAAAACGTGGCGCGGCGAGTATTGGCCAAAGTACCATTCGCGCGTGAATGTGAACACCAATGTATTTCCCGCTGGCAAGGCGGATCTGCTGGCCTATGCGAACCATCTCCGAGCCAACGGCGTGTTCCTGAGATTGCACAGTGTCAGTTGCGGGATTGGAAAGCACGATCCGGACTATATTGTCGGCGGGGTGGATGACCGCTTGGCATCCTGGGGAACCGGAACCCTCGAAGAGTCGATTGATGCGTCCACGAAGACCATACGGTTCCGTCCGGATCCGGGAGAGGTGGTTCCAGTGCTTGGAAGCAATATCGCCCACACCTATCCCGTATTGCTCTACAACTATGTGAGAATCGGCGATGAAATCGTTAAGGTGGGTGCATTCAACCGCACGGATGATGACGTCTGGATGCTGGAAAACTGCACACGCGGGTTCGAGGGTACCGATTCGGCGGCCCACAGTGCGACTGAGAATATGATTGGACTCTACTGTTCCTACGGCCAGAACTATGTTCCGGCTTATGACCTCGCCCAGACAAACAGCCTGATGGATGAGCTGGCCTTGGAATACGCCACTTTCGTCAACGATCTGCAGCTGGGGCACCTGCATTTTGATGGGCCGGAAATACATGCGATCGATTTCTGGACGAGCCGGGAGCTGTTCAACCGCATTTACAGCTATGTGGACCATCCCACCACCTCCAGCCGGGTGGGGCAAAGCATCTCCGCCCACTTCGAGCAGAAGTTCAGTCCGGTTCGGGATGATGGCTCCTACGCCTATTTCGCGCTCGAGGTCGGATTGCGATTGGAGTATCCGAATCGCCAGAAATTGACAACCAGCATTCTGGATACCCATTTTCACGCGGTCGAAGGTGTTCTGCTGGGAGGACGGCGGGTCTCTTTACGTTGTCCGCAGAGCGGTTATGGGGTGAGCGAGGAGCTGCTCGCCTCGCACGGCCTTAGCGACGACGTACTTCAGCTACTCCGGTACTGGCTGGAAGTCGCCCCCGTGCTGGATGATGCCGATGTTGCCTATATCGACAGTATGATGACCAAGGTGGGCGGGCATTACCAAAGCGAAGATGTGCTGGTGCTCGGCAAAAACGGCAACGGCGACTACGTCTTCACGCCGCACCGCATCATGGGTCGCACCTCGGGAGAGGATCCATTCTATCACATCGAGCAGGAGTGGGGCTCGGTGCCGCGCTTCCAGGAGATCCCCGCCGGCACGACGATGCAGCTGCACAACCCATATGCCGCACAGGAGCCGCAGGTGGTCATCCGCGTCGTGGAAACCTCCGCCACGCTGGAAGATCCGCTGATTACGATTAACGGCACAGGGACTCTGTCGATTAGCGGCGATATCCAACCGGGTGAATATATGAAGTATACGGGAGGCGGCACAGTCGGTGTCTACGACAACAACTGGAATCTGGTTCGGACCCTGCCGGCTGCGGCTTCAAGTTTTACGGTCAATGGCGGCAGCAACAGCGTGACCACCGCGGCCGGAAGCGGCTCAGGTTCGCCGGATCTCATGGTGCAGTATATCGCCCTGGACGACGCTTATGTCCTCGAAGCCAACAACAATCTGTAAGGAATGAATCAGATGAAAATTATACATGCATTACTGATTCTCCTAGCTGGTGTGACGATGGGGCATGCGGCAACGCTCTACTATCAGGATTTCAGCGGCAGCAGTCCGGTATCTGATCAGGCAGCGAACAATCCGATCTCGGATAATACCCCGGTGTCTACGATGGCAGCCGGCGAAGTTATCAGCGGAGGCAGTTCCGGCGAGCAGTCCACGAACGGTGATTACACCATCACGATCAATACGGTCTATTCTCAGACCGATTACTATATTTTTAACGAAACGGGTGATCCCGGATTTAAATACGACGATGCGCAGTATACCTTTGAGTCCGGCAGCATTTCGTTTGTGGACGGAGGCATCACCTATGCCGGTACGATCAAACTCCAGAGCAAGTGCAATGTCGGCGGTGAGTTTTTCAGCATTAACTCAGTAGAGCTGGTTCAGGATGACACGACCGGAGAGGTTTATGCTGATATTGATTTTAACTATTATGCTGATACGGAACCCGGACAAACGGACAGCCTTCTCCTGACGCTCAACTTCGGAATCAATGATACCTCCAACCTGCAAATCGAGGAACTGATCGGGATCGAGCTGGGCGCGAATACAACCGGCTCCGGCATCTATCGGCACACATTGGTGGAATTGCTTGAGCCTTCCTCTATTGAGGCGGAAGCCATGACGCTGGACGGATTCAGCATTGAGCCGCAGGCAGTGGCGTCGAATGGGCAGGTGATCATGCTTGCTGGAGGCACCGGAACAGCCTCCGAGACGCTCGCGCTTTCCGGTTCCGGCTTCTACGACATCCAAACGGTGTACTTTGACGAGAATGACGGCGACGCGGTCTACAAACTTTTTCTCGACGGAGAGTTGATCGATGCCTGGTCAGCCAGTCGCAACATGGGAAGCGCCGATCCGGATGCCGGAACGCTCGTGACGCATCAAACCCGGAAGGTTTTTCTCAGCTCCGGTCTGACCCTTGAGCTGCTGGCTTATTCCAACGGCGGGGAACCCTGCCGGGTGGACCGGTTTGCATTTAACCCTTCATCGAAGGATGCGGCCGTCCATTCGATGCGTTGGAATGCCGATGGAACCATCGCCGGCTTGCAGCTCAACGGTACGGAACAGCTGTCTTCCCAAACCGGTCTCGCCCAGTTGCGCATTTTCAATGGGGACGACATGAAGACCTTCGATATGATCAACGCAACCGAACAGAACGGGATTGTGACCGTCATCGACGAGAGCCAGGAAAACGTGAAAATGCTTTTCCGCATGGAGGAGTACGCCCACCATCTGCTGTTTCGTCTGATCGGGGTGGAGCAGCTTCCGCTTTATGACAACTCCCTCAATATCCGGGTCACCATGCCGGTGCCAGGCACGGTGAATGTCGTGACGCTGGATGATGATGCAAAGATCACTGTGTCCGGTTCGTCGCTTCGGTTTGACTGGACAAAGCTGGGCGAACGGAATCGTTTTCCCGGGGGCGTCTTTGCGCTGTATGCAGATGGAACACCCGCAGAAAACGATGCAGCCCTTGCAGCAATTGAAGCACTGCATGGCAACCTTCCGGTTGCTGTGGATAGCTTGGTTGCCCACTGGCCCATGGATGACGGGAGCGGCACGGTGGTCGCCGATGCCTCGGGCTATGGGTTTGATGGAACCTTGTCGGGAGGGGCATGGACCGCCGGCCGCAGCGGCGGCGCACTGGAATTCAACGGAAGTGCGGGGCCGGACACGGTAGACATTCCGGCCAGCGCATTCAGCTCCATCAATAACGAAATCACAATCTCCATGTGGGTCAATGGCGATGCTGAGGAGCAACCGCGGAATGATTCGCTTTTCTATGCCGAGGATTCCGTTGGGAATCGACTGTTAAATATCCACCTTCCCTGGAGCTCCTCGGTGGTTTATTGGGATGCGGGGGACAGCAGCGGCGATTATGACAGGATTCAAACGAATGCTTCCCCGTCAGTATTTGAGGGCAAGTGGAATCATTGGGCCTTCACCAAGGACGCTCAGGCCGGCACGATGAAGATTTATTTGAACGGTTCGTTATGGCATTCCGGAACGGGCAAGACCCGGTCGCTGCCCACCGTTACGGAAGCCCGGTTTGGCAGCGGGATTGATGGCAACTATTATGAGGGAGCGATGGATGATGTGCGCGTCTATAACTATGCACTCTCGGAACCCGAGGTGTCGGAGCTCTACTTCAGTTATGACGGCTATTCAGCATGGGCAGTTGCATACGGCCTGACCGGTGACGGCGCGTTGCGCACGGCCGATCCGGAGAACGGCGGCGCCGGCGACGGCTATGCCAACCTGGCTGAATATGCCCTAGGAATGAATCCGACGAACTCGGATTCGGGGTCCGGTGTGACGGTTGGAACCGTGGTTGTGGGGGGAACCAACTGGTTCGAGCTGGTTCATGCCCGCCGGGTGGATTATCTTGAGCAAGGGCTCGATTATCAGCTTATCGATTCTACAAACCTGATGGGTTCCGTTGTTTACACTAATGCGCAGAATCAAATCCTTATTGGAACTGAAGTCGAAGGTTATGCGTTCGTAACCAACCGCTACGCAACGGACAGCTCAGAAAAATTCATCCAGCTCAAGATAAGGCAGGAGTGAAAGGGTACTCGGTCAGTTTCTTTCATATTTAACCCAATGCATAGAAGAAAACCAACAGAAGGAAAGTATCATGCGTGAATATTCTCAGCTTAAGAGGCAGCAGTTTCTCGTTTTAGCCGCTACGACCGTTGGCGGCACGTTGGCAGCGCGAGCCGGCGAAACTTCAGACCCGCGGATTGTTTCGCTGAAGGATGCGCACAAGGGCACGCTGGAAATTGATCTGCGGATCATGAATCAATACAACGTGCAACCGCGGGAAATGCAGGATTTCTATACCGCCGGTCGGGTGGCTCTGACGGGGTCGAATCCGGAAGCGGCGCTTGCAGGGTGCTGCCGGTTGTTTAATCGCGCGATACTCGGCGGCCCGATGCTGGGCGATCTCACATCCAGCGGTGTTTCGGTTTGGCAGCACCTCCCGGAGCCGGTTTCGGTCGAAGTTAAAATGGCTCCGAAAACAGGCGGAGTGTTTACAACATTTACCTCGGAAGCGGCTCGGTTTCAGGTGGTGCGTTGCGAAGGGCTCCTGCCGGACACTGAATATTGCTACACCGTAACCGATTCAAAGGGCCGTGAGCTCGGCGGCGGCGATGTGATGACCGCTCCGGAAGCCCTTTCAGAAAAGCCATTGAAGATCGCCTTTGGAACCTGTTTCCATAAAGTCGGGCTGTACCGCCCGGAGCTGTTGAAGCTGGTGCGGGAGCGGGACAACCGCTCGATGCTGGTGCTTGGCGATTCCGCCGTGGATGGCCGCGGGAACAACTATGGTTTGGTCAATGCGGATTATCTGCTTCGCAACCTGTCCCGGCCGTGGCAGCAGCTGGCCGCGAATGTCCCGGTTTTTGCCATCTGGGATGACCACGACTATTGGGGCGACGATTCGGGAGGCACCACAACGAGAGGTCGCTCGATTGATCCCGTAGGGCTGCGTAAAAGTTGGAAAACTCAGTGGAACAACCCGGAACGGGATATGGAACGCAAGGGGATTTATTTCCAGACCCAGATCGGGCCGATTCATTACATTGCCCTTGATACGCGTTCCTGCCGAATCCAGGAGGCGCGGGGAGAACTGAATTCGTTCCTCGGCAAAGAGCAGATGGACTGGGTGAAACATCAGCTCCGGGAATCCACTGCGCCGTACATTCTCCTAAGCGGCGGCACAATGTGGAGCGATTACATTTCCAACGGAAAAGACAGTTGGGGCACTTGGGACAAGGAAGGACGCGAAGAAATCTTCCAACTGATCGATGCCAAGAAAGATTCGCAGGTCATTCTGCTCTGCGGCGACCGCCACGGTGCGCGCGGTTTTGCCATTCCAAGGCCTGGAAATAAAAAGATCTACGAGTTCGAAGTGGCCACGCTGGGCGGTGTTCCGGGACCGGGTGCATTTGGGAAAGACAAGTCGGCTCAGTTGTTCGGCCTGCCCAGCCGGTCGTGGGCCTTTGGTGAATTTTCATTTTGTGAAGTCGATGGCGTTCCGAAGGCGACCTTCCGTCTGGTCAATGAGCGTGGAGAAGAGGTGGAAACGGTTGTGCTGGAGGCCTAGTCGCAGAGGTTGCGCCTTAATGAGGAACACGTGAACATGAAATACAGGATAAAACGACTCGCGGCAGGCGGGTTGGCATTACTTTGCACCTGCACCATGCATCTGTACGCCGCTCCCGAGGCCGGGTCGCATGCCGAGACCAACCGGAAAACGGATTGGACGTTTACGCCGGATGCTGCCTTGCCGAATGTGCTGATTCTGGGCGATTCCATTTCGATTGGCTACACGCGTCAGGTGCGCGAGCTGCTGAAAGGGAAGGCGAACGTGTACCGTCCGGTGAATGCAGACGGAACGCGTCCAAAGAACTGTAATGGAACCGTGGTCGGACTTAAAGTCGCTGAGCCCATGTTGAAAGCTCATGAATGGTCTGTGATTCATTTTAACTGGGGGTTGCACGATCTCAAGCATGTCAAAAAACCTTATACCAATATAAAGTCGAACGATCCGAATGATCCACAGCAGTCCACCCCTCAGGAATATGAGGCGAATCTGAGGGAGATTGTTCAAGCTCTGCGCAAGACGGATGCCCGTTTGGTTTTTGCAACCACCACGCCCGTTGTGCCCGGAACGCTGAACCCGCTCCGCACACCGGAGGCTCCGGTTGAATACAATGCCATCGCCGTGAAAATCATGGAGGAAAATCAGATTCGTATGAACGATCTGCATGCTTATTGCCTGCCGAATTTGGCGGAGTGGCAGCAACCAAAGAATGTGCACTTCACTCCGATGGGACAGCAGGCGCTTGCAGAACGGGTGGCCGCTGTCATCTCGGAAGAGTTAGCAGAGGAAAAGAAAGCGTCTGAACCGGCTATCGAAGATTCCATTGCCGGAGATCAGCCGATCATTCGTTTGTGGCCGATTGAACAGGTCGGTGGTGAAGCGAATCGGCTTCGATATGACGTCACGAATCGCGGCAAGATTCGGTACGAAAATGTGAGCGATCCGCATTTAGTCGTTTTCCCGGCACAGGCTGAGGGCCCGAGGCCCGCCGTGCTTTATTGCCCGGGCGGCGGGTATAAGCACTTGACCCCTAAGTCGGAGGTGATCGACTGGCTGAACGAGTGCGGGATCACGGTGTTTATGCTCCGCTACACCGTTCCGTTTGACCGTGAAGCCGCCTTCCGGGATGTGCAGCGCGCCATGCGCGTGGTGCGGCATCGTTCCAAGGATTGGAACATTGACCCGGATCACGTGGGGGTGATGGGTACTTCAGCTGGCGGACATTTGGTGCTGCGGTTGAGCCAGAACTATAATGAGCCTGCCTATAAAACTATTGATGAGGCGGATCAATTGAGTTGTGAACCTGCGTTTGTGATTACGGGTTCGGCGGCTTATTTGTGCAAAAGTAAATCTGATTTTTCGTTGGCTGAAGAGTTTCTCATGAACGCTAAAGTCGCTCCCACGTTTATGGTTTGCGCGGAGGATGATAAAACCCATTTCACGGGTAGTGTTGTGTATGAAAAAGTGCTTCGCGCCGCAGGCGGTTCGACCCGGATGGTGATTTCGGAGACGGGCGGCCACGGGTTGAAAGGGGTGAACTGGTATCCGGAATGCCGGGACTGGCTGAAGGAACTTGGGGTGGGCCTGGACGAATCCGGGGCGCTTGCATCCGCGCCGCCATCGCCGAATATTCTGATCATCATGGTCGACGATATGGGGTATTCGGATATCGGATGCTACGGAGGAGAAATCAAAACGCCCAATCTCGATTCCCTTGCGGCGAACGGCGTACGGTTCCGGCGTTTCTTTAATAACGCAAAATGTGGCGCGAGCCGGGTCAGCCTGCTGATGGGGCGTTCCAATTACGCAGCCTCCCAGGGTACCTATAACAATCCGACGCTGGGGCATGTGTTGAAGAGCGCGGGCTATCACACCTATTGCTCGGGAAAAAACCATTCCACGGTCAACCTCTACGAGCGGGGTTTTGACCATTATTACGGGCTTCGGGACGGCATGTGCAATCACTGGAATCCCGGCCTGCAGCGGGAAGGCGAACCCATTCCCGGCAGCAAGAAAGGCAGGACTCGGTACTGGTGCGATGACGAGTTGACCTTTGATACCCGGGATCCGGACTATCAGCATTATTTCCCGAAGGATTTTTACACAACCGACGCATTCACCGGCAAGGCGCTGGAATATTTAAGCGAGTGGGAAAAGGAAAAAACCGGCCGGCCGTTTTTTCTCTATCTGGCTTACACCGCTCCGCACGACCCGCTGCACGCCTGGCCGGAAGATCTTGCAAAGTATAAGGGCCGCTATGAT
Source organism: Pontiellaceae bacterium B12227 (assembly GCA_029432775.1). Taxonomy (GTDB): domain Bacteria; phylum Verrucomicrobiota; class Kiritimatiellia; order Kiritimatiellales; family Pontiellaceae; genus Pontiella. Next base: position 104,807 of record JAROAZ010000005.1, read on the forward strand.
GAGGGGTATGAGGCGATTCGTCAGGCGCGCTATAAAAAACAGCAGGAAATCGGATTGGTTGACCCGAAAACATCACCGCTCTCTCCGGCCACACATAAGGATTGGTCCGAGCTGAGTGAGAAGCAGCAGGCCGGGCAGGCGAGAATTATGGAAACCCATGCCGCGATGATCGACTGCATCGATCAGCGGATCGGTGAGGTGATCCAGCGTCTCAAGAAGCTGGGTGTCTATGAAAACACGCTGATTCTGTTCTGTTCGGATAACGGGGCGGAAAAAATCGGCTCAAATGCGGTGCCTGAAACAATCGGCACACTCGATACGTTCTCGGCAATCGGTAAGGACTGGAGCAATGTTGCCAACACGCCGCACCGCATGCATAAGCTCAGCGCCTACAACGGCGGTTCGCGAACGCCGATGATTGTGCACTGGCCGAAGGCGATTAAAAACCCCGGGCGCTTTACCGATAAATTTGCCCACCTGTCGAATGTCATGCCGACCTTGCTGGAGGTTTCCGGCGCGGAATATCCGGAAGAGTTCAATGGCGTATCCGGTCGGAAACTACTCGGGGAAAGCTTTGTCGATGTCATTTTCGATCAGCCGGTCAAGCAGGATACGGTCTATATGAATCGGGGCGGGCAGTCGTTCATCATCGATGACGGCTGGAAACTGGTGACGGAGGACGGAAAGAACTGGAGCCTGTATAACCTGAATAAAGAGGAAACGGAAATCACCGACCTGTCTAACAAAGAGCCGGAGCGATTCAATACCCTGCTGGCGAAATACAACGCATGGCGAGACTCCATCAAACTCCGTTAGAAGAGAAAACAGAACGAACGATTGAGTAGAGGAAATGATAAAGAAATTGATATGCGCGTTCTGTGTGTTGGCTGCGATGCACAGCCCTGCCGCCAAGCAGCCCAATATCGTGGTCATTATGGCCGACGATATTGCCTATGATAATAATTTCGGTGCGTATGGTGCCCGCGAATCCTGGACGCTGCGGCTCGACCAAATGGCGGCTGAGGGGATGACGTTCGAGCAGGCTTATTCGACGCCCAAGTGCACCCCCAGCCGGGTGAAATTGATGACGGGGCGCAGCGGCATTCGGAACTACATCGGGTTCGGCTCACTGGCATCTTCTGAAACCACGTTTGCCCACATGCTCAAGGAGGCAGGATACAAAACGCATGTAGCCGGGAAATGGCAGCTTGATGACAAAGGGGGCACTCCAACCAGCGAGGCCGGTTTCGATTCATGGCTGCTCTGGAATACAGCGTCGGGGCGGGGGAGCCGCTATTGGGGGGCCAGCTTCGATGTGAACGGAACGTTTACCACCTACGGCAAGAATGACTTCGGCCCGGACCTTTGCGTTCAATCGATTTTGGAATTCATTGGGAAAAACCGGGAGGGGCCGTTTTTGGTCTACTACCCGATGCTCCTCGTCCACGGCCCGTTTGTGACGACACCGGATAGTGAAGTGCGCGACCGCAAAGATCCGCAGGAAAACTTCAAAGACATGATCCAATATATGGATAAGTGCGTAGGGCGGATCATGGACGGGTTGAAGACTCTGGGGCTTGAGGAGAATACGGTGGTTCTTTTCTGCAGCGATAACGGAACGAATCGGGCGCTTACGTATGAATCGTTCGGGAAAATTGTAGATGGGAAGAAAGGCGTTCCGCACGATCGCGGCACGCATTCCCCGATGATTGTGCATTGTCCAGGCACTATTCCGGCCGGAGCCCGCTGCGCCGACATCATCGATTTTTCTGATGTCCTGCCTACGTTGGCCGACATTGGAAACGCGCAGTTGCCGGAGGTGAAACTCGATGGGTGCAGTTTCTGGTCGCAGTGCCAAGGTGAACCGGGGAATCCGCGAGAATGGATTTTTCAGTATTATTGGCCGAAGAGCTGGAGCTGGATTCCTGATGAGCTGGGCGAGCAGGAGCTCGTCTGGGTGCACAATCAAAAATATAAGCTTCACGGAAACGGGCTGTTTTACGACATCGTGAACGACCGCGAAGAACGCAACCCGATTCCGCGGGAACAATTTACTGACGAACAGAAAAAAGTGTACCGGCTGTTTACAGAAGCCATTGCTTCGATGCCGAAGACGAACGATGCCTATGTGAAGAAACGAACCAAAGAGGCGAAGGTGCGGGATCAATCTAAGGCGCTGGGCAAATAGACGAGTGGAAGAAGCATGGAGATCAATAAAATGAAAAATATATGTGTTGCCACCATCGTGGCTCTGGCATCGATATTGTCTGCCGATTCTGCGGAGCGTTCAATAGTTTCAAGTGCAGAAAAGGACTCGCTCCCTCCACTGAACGGGGGCTTGTCTCCGCAGACGGTTGCAGAGGCCTGGGCGGGCTATGATCCAAAGGCTGAACCCCTTGAAGTACAGGTTATCAAGGAGTGGGAAGAAGACGGCATGATCATTCGTGCGCTGCGGTACCGGATCGGGGTCTTTAAAGGCCGGAAGTCCTGGATGGCGGCCCTGTACAGTTTTCCCAAAGGCGCAAAAAAACTGCCAGGCATTGTTCAGGTGCATGGGGGTGGTGGTATGGCCTCCACGAAGGAGGGCATCAACAACGGGAAACGGGGCTATGCAACGATCTATTTGAATTGGAGGGCAGATGATCGGTATTTGAAAATGCATGACCTTCCGCCAACGGCGCAAACAGATTGGGGAGCCGTGGAGGGTCGGCAGGTGAATGGAACCCGCGATGTGAAGTCGGAAAGCGAGAAGCACTATGATCCGGTGGATTCGGCGCGGAACAACGGATATTTTTTACGAACCCTTGCGGCGCGGCGTGCCCTAACCTTTTTAGAGCAGCAGCCGGAAGTCGATGGCAGCCGCCTGGGCGTAAACGGTTTTTCCATGGGCGGCGTCATCACCTTTATGACGGCGGCCATGGATTCGCGCGTGAAAGCGGCCGTGCCGTGGTGGGCACCGCCCCTGGTGCTGGATGGCAGTCTGCTGGGACGAACCGCCAAATCGAACGCGTATGCAAAGCATATAAAGTGTCCATTGCTGATCATGGCACCTTCGAATGATTTTCATGGAAAGGCTGAAGATGTGGCGTGGATGATCGATCATATTCCGAGCACAGACGTCCGCATTGCCCGCTCTGTGCATTACAACCACAAGAACGATGCCCGTTCCATGGTGGCGAGGGAGCTGTGGCTAGATGCCAAGTTGAAAGGCGGATCGTCATTTCCGGCCCAGCCCGAAATCCGTGCGAATCTGAAAACGTCAGACCGGCGGCCGGAGATCACGGTGATCCCGGATGGCTCGATGCCGATCTCGCATGTGGATGTGTTTTACACGCGCGACGGCAACGAACCCGAAATGAGAACGCGCCATTGGCAATATTCCAAGGTTCGGAAGCAGGGTGGAAGCTATTGCGCCAGCCTGGATCTTTTTGAGAGGGAAGAACCGGTGTGGGTATTCGCCAATGTCTATTATGCGTTGGCAGATTCCGGTAAATCCCGGAATCTAACGGAGGCGTCCGATACCTTCACGGTTTCCACTCGGCTGCTGATGTGGTCCGCCGAAAAGTTGAAACAAGCCGGTATCAGGATGCAAAGTGAAACGACGCCGCTGATTGAATCCTTCGATGCGGATTGGGAGAAGGAGTGGATGGTTTTTGATCACAGGTGGGAATCGTGGAAACTGAACAACCCGCGTGTTCCGATGCCCCGGTACGGTAAGCTGGTGCTCGAAGTTCAGAGCGACCAAGCCAACCACCTGACGGTCGAAATCGGGGACTATCGCGGCACTTTTAAGATGAAGGGCGGGGCCGATACCCAACGGATTGAAATCTATCCCTTCGACCTGAAGGAAAAAAAGACCAAGGCCCGGTTGCTAAACTGGCCCGCGCTGAAGAGGCCGATGATCAGATTGTCTACGAGCCGGAGCAAACCCGAACCTTCGTTCAAACGGTTGGCCTGGGAAACGATTTCTGAGGCAGCGTTTATGGCCAGACGTCCTTGCCAGCTGGGCGAGGTCGAGAAGAAAGACGGCGGCGTTCTGCTGACCTTCGCACTCGCTGATCAGGTGGATGGAAGATTTGATCCGGAGAACAAGTCAGTCAAAGTTGACGAGTCGATTGCCGGGGTAGACGTTGCAAACGGCCTGCAGGTGCATTCACACAGTGAGGTGATCTATTTCCTGAACGGAAAATTTTCGACGTTCTCGGCCTCGCTGATTCCGTGTTACCAGGCATCGGTTGTTTTTGAGGTCCATGCGGATGGGAAGAAGGTTTATGAGTCCGATTATTTTAAAGGGAAAACCCCGCCCGAAGAGATTCAAGTCGATGTTTCCGGCACGCAGATGCTCAAGCTGGTTGTGACCGAAGGCGGCAATGGCTGGGGCGGCGACTGGGTTATGTGGGGAAATGCATCACTGCGATGAGGCCAGTGCTGTTCCGGAGGCGACTATCCGATTAGAGAAAAATCTGGGAAGAGCTTCTTAATGTTCTGTCCAAGCCCCTATTGCTGAATTATCGACTTCCTTCGATCTCCGGCACTGATGTCGTGCCCGTGTCCGAAAACTGTCAGGGACTCCTTCGAATGTAGGATGGTCGGGATTAGTTTTGTTTGTATCTTGTATAGATGGATTCCCCCGAAAGCCGTATCGACTCTCATCGTAAGTTGCGCTCTTGCCGCCCGTGGCGCTTTGAATATGTAGCACTGATAGCGATAAAGGAACTGACTATGAAGTATATGAAAGCTCGTATGTTAGCGCTGTTGGCAACCGTAGTGATAGGCTTGGGTTCTTTGCAGGCCCGGGCAGATACTGTGCGGTTTGATTTTGAATCAGGCGATTTGCAGGGCTGGAAGATTTATAGCGGTGCGTTCGGTGAAAAACTGATCAGCGATAAGCCCGAGTTCTGGAACTCGGGAGGAGCTTATAACAAACAGGGCACGTATCATCTGTCTACTTTGGAGACCGACGGCAGCAAGCCCAAAGACAGCCTTGCCGGCGTCATCCTGTCTCCTGTATTTGAACTGCACGGCCCGAACATATCGTTTCTGATTGGCGGCGGCAGCCATGAAGATACGTATGTGGCGCTTTGCTCGGAAGACGGGCAGATTCTCAAGGCCGTCGGCCAAAACAAGCAGACCATGCAGTCTGTTGTGTGGAATGCCCCGGAACTCGTGGGCAAAAAGGCCATTCTGGTGGTTGTTGATGAGAACAAAGGTGGATGGGGGCACATCACGCTGGATGATTTCCAGGCTGAGGGCCGGATTGTTCCGGCAGAGGACAGCAGTCGCATTTATAACGCCTATCAGCAAAAAGTGCAGGAGAGGTATGTCAGCCTTAAGGCCGAACGGAAAGCGGTGCGGGCTAAGCGTCTGGCCGGGCTGCCCGAGCAGGATTTCTTTCTGAAGGGGAATCCGGCTCTGCACGCCTATTGGCGCTTTGATGGGGACCTGTCCGATACGTTGGGAGGATATCCTGCCGACGGTCCGGCGGATCTGGAGTTTGTGAAAGGGGCTGTGGAAGGGCAGGCGCTGCGCCTGAAACCCGGCCAGCACGTTAAGGTTCCCAATGGGTTGCCGATCGGACATAACGCGGCATCGCTGGAGTTGTTTTTCAGGTTGAACGCGATGCCGGACGGAACAACCGATCCGGTCATTATTTCCCAGGCATCGGAAACATCGATGAACTTCGTGGTAGGGGTGAAGCGCGACCTTTCCGCGTTGACCTATACCCATAACGGGCGGGTGAAGACGGTAATCAACCTGCCTACCGGTAAGCCGGTGGAGATCGGTCGCTGGTATCACCTTGTGGTGATGAGCGAACACCTGGACCTGCGGATCTATATGGATGGACACGAATGTGCCCTCTCCGGCGGTGCCTTTCACTTCCAGTATCACAAAGATGCAAAAGGTCTGGCTCCACTGACTTTCGGTGCCATCGCGAAAAAAGATCATCGGGCGGCATCGCTCGATATCGACGAGATCGCCTATTATGAAGTCGGGTTGTCTATTGATGAGATCCGAAGCCATTTGATGGAGGCCGGCTGGGGCGCGCGACTTGAAGAAGTCGGCCGCGAGGCCGGGCAGTACATGGCGGGTTTGAATCAAGCCCGTGACAAACGGCAGCAGGAACTGCTGAACGATCCGGCACTTACTGCGCGCGGCGAAACCAAGGTCTATGAGAATGAAACCCTCGAAGCCATTTTGTTCACGGTGGGGGGCATCGGTGCCGGGGGCGTTCAGTTCAATGGCTCGGCAGAGCCCGAGATTTGGCAGATTGCCTGCCAGACCAGCGAGCGCCGCAACCCCGAAGCATTCATGGCTGTTCGGGTGCAACCCGAAGGCGGTCAGCCGGTTGTCCGTGCCCTGCAGACCAAGCCTGTGGGTCCGTTTGCTGCGATGTCTTCCCTGCGCTTTACCGGTGAATATCCCTTTGCCAGTTACCGGTTTAATGAGCCGGAGCTTCCCGTGAAAATGGAACTGGAAGTGTTCAATCCGTTTACGCCGATGGATGCCAGAAGCTCGGCGATTCCCTGTGTTATCTATACCGTTAAAGCCACCAACCCGTCGTCAGTTTCGGTGCGGGTCGATATTCTGGCGGCACAGAAAAACCTGGTTGGATACAACACGGGCATGCGCGGATCTCAAGAGACGTTCGGGCAGAATCAGAACAAGGTACTTCAGGATGGCGATGCAACCCTACTGCACATGACCCAAGAAGGATCCGGACAGGATATGGTGCTGATGACGCAGGCACCCGGTGCGTCAGGGCAGGCTGCATGGACATCGCGGGAATCGCTGTATGATGCATTTTCTTCTGGGGGCGAACTGGCGGGGGCCGCAACTTCAGCGCCGTCCCCGGTGAAGCAGACCCTGAGCGGGGCGCTTTCGGCTCCCCTTGAACTGGCGCCGGGCGAATCGAAATCGGTCACCTATGTGCTGACGTGGTACATGCCGAAGGAAGTCCATGGAAATTCCGAGAGCTGGCAGCATCGTGGAAACATGTATGAAAACTGGTGGTCTGATGCGACGGATGTGGCCGATTATCTACGCAAAAACCTAGATGATTTGACCGCAAGAAGCCGTCGCTATCATCGCGCGCTGTATGATTCCAACCTGCCGGTGTGGCTGTTGGATCGCCTGAGCTCGCAACTGGCGATTTTGAAGAGCCAGACCTGCTGGTGGGCGGCCGACGGCTACTTCGGCTGCTACGAAGGAGCCGGAAGCTGCGAAGGAAACTGCACCCACGTCTGGCATTATGCGCAGGCGCATGCACGCCTGTTTCCGGAGCTGGGACGCAAGATGCGGGAGGAAGACTTTGCGCAAATGGCTCCGGACGGTCGCATTCTCATGCGGCATTCCCACCCGAACAGCAACGCGGCCGACGGGCACCTCGGTACGTTGCTGAATGCCTACCGCGAGCATCTTTGCAGTGTGGACAACACCTGGCTGAATGAGCAGTGGCCGCACATTGAAAAGGCCATCGATTTTGCGATGAACAAGTGGGATCCCAACAAAGACGGCTTTATGTCGGGCCGGCAGGACAATACGCTGGATGGCCATCTGTTTGGTTGTACGTCGTGGATGGGCAGTATGTATCTGACCGCCCTCGAAGCTGTGGCCCGCATGGCGGAGATCCAGAATGATCCACCTCTGGCCGAAGCGCTCCGTGGGATTCGCGCGTCGGGTAAAAAACTTCAGAACGAACGCCTGTGGAATGGTGAATACTATATTCAGACCCGCGGGAAGCAACGGTCCGGGGATTATCTGGACGGTTGTTCGATCGATCAGCTGCTCGGCGAGTGGTGGGGGGAGCAGCTTGGCATTGACCCGAACTATCCCCTGGATCGCAGGGCGCAGGCGATGGTGTCGCTGTTGAAATACAACTTCTGTGCAAACTTCCACGGCATGTCGCTCACGCCGCGGCAGTTCGCGACCCTGGATGACGCCGGCCTGAAAATTCTGACGTGGCCCCAAGGTCCGCAGCCGGTTCCGAGTACGCGGTATGCCGATGAAGTAATGACCGGTTTTGAATACGGAGCCGGGGTTTCAATGATTCAAAACGGCATGCAGCGCGAGGGCCTGATGGTGATCAAGGCCATCTACGATCGCTATGACGGCCGGTTGCGCACCGAGGGAATCACGCTCGGCGGGGGGGCGCAAGGGTATACGGGCAATCCGTTCGCCGATGATGAGTGCGGAAAGTTCTACAGCCGTTCACTGAGTGTCTGGTCGGCGCTGCTGGCGCTGCAGGGATTCGACTATGACGGTCCGGCGGGCCGTATTGGGTTTGCCCCGCGCTGGCAGCCCGAAGATCATGCCAGCTTCTTTACCGTTGCCGAGGGCTATGGCCTGTTCACGCAAGAACTGAAGAACCAGCAGCTTAATGCATCGATTGATTTGCGGGAAGGGCAGCTGCGATTGACAGAGGTGGAATTGGCTCTGCCCGCAGGGATGAAACCCATAACTGTGAAGGTGAAGTCGGGAGGCCAAGCAGTAGGCTTGCGGTTTGAAGTGAAAGATGAAAAGTTGCTAATCCTCTTTAAGCATCCGCTGGTTCTGAAGGCGGGGCAGAAGCTTGATGTTCAGATGGCATACTAAATATGGGAACGGATTCATGCGAATAAGACGAACTAACATCTTGGTGTTATCACTGATTTTCTCTGTGGTTTGCATAGGGGCGGAACTGCTCATTCCGGAGGATAAACAATTGGATCCAGCCTGGGTTCAATCATTGACCGAACGCGGTCATCCGCAGGATGCCGCGATCCGGGCTTCAACGAAAGGCGCCAGCCTTGACTATATCGGCATGCCGGTGGGGGGTATCGGCTGCGGTCAGTTGTATTTGTCGGGCGACGGGCAGCTCTGGCTCTGGGATATTTTCAAGAGCAATTATACCAGGGAGTCCGTTAAGGGCCTGAAGCTGTCGATCATGACGATGGGCGGGCACTATTCCGAGCCGGTACAATCCGAAGGCGGGGTGTACTCCGATCGCAATGGGGCTGAGGTTGATCAGGGCTTTGTACTTCAGGTTACTACGGCAGACGGCAAGGTAGATTCGCGTCCGCTCAACCGGCATGGCTTTTCCTCTATCGACTTCCGGGGCGAGTATCCTATTGGCCGGATCTCCTATGCGGACGCCGCGTCACCGGTAACGGTAGAGCTGGAAGCCTTCTCGCCTTTTATTCCGCTCAGCGCCAAAGACTCGGCGCTTCCGGCCACGGTAATGGATTTCACGGTTGAAAACCGAGGCAAAGAGCCGCTGCAGCTTTCGCTGCAGGGCTATCTGCAAAATGCAGTCAATCCCTACGATAATGATCCAATGCTTGGAAGCCGGAAGAATACGCTCATGCAGCAGAATGTAATCGCAACGCTGCTCAGCACATCAATTCCCGCCGACGCGGCCCCCGAGGGACAGACCGGCTTGGAACAGCGGCATGGCTGGGGCTCTATGGCCTTAAGTCTGCTCGGTGCATCGGACGGGCTGGGCGGTTCTGCGGATGCAGCAGTACCCGTTTTCCCCTTTAAGAACAGTTCTTCTGCAGTCATGGCGCTGGATAAGAAACTGATCGGGTCGCTTGGGCAGCAGTTTTCGCTGGAGCCCGGCGCACGTGAAACGGTGACTTTTATCGTCAGTTGGTATTTCCCGCTGCATCAGGAGCGCGGCGGATTCCTGAATACCATGGCCGAAGGCGACACAGTGAACCGACATTACAAACCCTGGTTTGCCGATGCGGCGGATGTTGCCCGATATGTGGGGCGCGACTTTGAGCGGCTGGCCGGCGGAACGCGCCGGTGGAATAAAACCTGGTATGATTCAACCCTGCCGGTCTGGTTGCTGGACCGGGCCGTCGTTCCGGTTGATACGTTGGCTACGCAGACATTTTATTGGTTTGATAATGGCCGCCCATGGGGCTGGGAGGGCGTTGATTCCTGTGAAGGCACCTGCACGCATGTCTGGAGCTATGCCCAGGCCATGTCGCGCCTGTTCCCTGAACTGGAGCGTCGGCTGCGCGAAATAACGGATTACGGCATCGCCTTTGACGAAACGACCGGCTTAATCGGGTATCGAGGCGATCATATAAAAAAGGTGGCCATCGACGGTCAGGCCGGAACCATTATCCGCACCTGGCGTGAACACACCATGACGCCGGACAATGAATTTCTTGAACGGGTCTGGCCGCAGACGAAAAAGGCCATCGAATTTCTGATCACCCAGGATCCCGATCAGGACGGCGTACTCGAAGGCTCGCAGGCCCACACGCTGGATGCCAGCTGGTCGGGGCCGATGGGATGGCTCTCTTCAGTCTATTGCGGTGCCCTGAGGGCTGGCGAACAGATGGCGCTCGTGATGGGGGATGATGCCTTTGCCTATACCTGCGGGCGGATTGCCGACAGCGGGTATGAAGCCATTGTGGAGAAGGTCTACAACGGCGAATATTTCATCCACCTTCCGCCAAACAAGAATCAGATTAACACAAGTGACGGCAGCCATATCGATCAGGTGCTGGGGCAGTCCTGGGCGGTGCAGACCGGGCTTCCGCGCGTTTTGCCGAAAGAAGAAACGGTTTCCGCGCTGAATGCCCTTTGGAAATACAACGTGTCGCCCGATGCCGAAGGGTATGCGGTGAAACACACGGCCATCAAAGGCCACCGCGTTTATGCGGCGAAAGGCGAGGCCGGGATGCTCATGACCACGTGGCCGACGGGCAATGGAGCCGAAACCGCCGTGCCCGGCATGGCGGAACGTGTTGAGGATTTCGAGACCTGGTTGGGCCCCGGCGGCTACTTTGATGAATGCATGACCGGATTTGAATACCAGGCGGCGGCGCACATGGTCTATGAAGGCGAGCCCGGAAGCGAACTGGTCAAGTACGGCCTGGCGGTGGCGCGGAATATTCACGATCGGTATGCACCCGAAAAACGGAATCCGTTTAATGAGATTGAGTGCGGCGACCACTATGCCCGAGCGATGGCCGGCTATGGCGTGTTCCTGGCCGCCTGCGGTTTCGAATATAACGGCCCGCAAGGTGAAATCGCATTTGCCCCGCGCATCTCCCCCGCAAACTTCCGCGCGCCGTTCACGGCCGCGGAGGGCTGGGGCACCTTCAGCCAGACGATCGATGAAAAAGGGCTGCAGGCCAAGCTCCATGTAAAATGGGGAGCGCTTGCTGTGCAGACCATTCGGTTGAATCCGGACGGGATGGACGCAAAGAGCGTAACGGTTACCCTTAATGGAAAGCTTTTGGATGCGGCGGTGAAAATGAATCAGGGCACTGCTGTAATCCAGCTTAACGCGCCGGTTCGGATTCTTGAACACCAGGAACTGTGTGTGGTTCTGGCACCATAATCAACAAGCTCCGTTTATCCAATGGTTGGAAGGAATGCAGATAATGAATAGTAGAGCTAAATGGAATGGCCTATTCACTTTAGTGGTGGGTTTGGGTCTTGCGGCAAATGGGGCTTTGGTTTATCAGGACGAGAATGTGGGGGCGGTGGACGCCGAGGGATGGCTGAAAGCCTCGTCCTGGTCTAATGATCAGGTTCCATCGGTCGGCAATGATTATATCAATAATGTGAGTGGTTGGGATACGCGGACCCCGCAGGGTTCGGTGGAAAGCGATCCGGTCTTTCCGGGTAATTCACTCACTATTGCCAACGGTGCGGTCTTGAAGTTCAAGCACTCTGGCGTATGCACCATCAGCAATCTGACTATCGAGGCAGGCTCCAATCTGCAAAACGGCGGATCAGCGGGCAGCCTGGCCGGGAACCTGGCCCTGACGGGGGCCGGCACGGTGACGTTCAATCCGTCCTACCAAAACCGCAAGACGACCGTTTCTTCGCTGATGACCGCCGCCCCGACGATCACCACGATTTCGGTGAACAACAGCGGAACCTTTACGGCGGCCACGGACTGCGGATTCACCTTCACCAATCTTGGCAACACCTTCGCGGGAACTTGGGATGTTCAAAACTGCTACCTGAAAGGAAGCGGATTTGGAACGGCCAGTTTTGTGGTTGGCAGCCAGGGATATCTGGATTTCGACGACCCCTATAGCAACGTTGCCGGATCGCTCCATTGCGATGGGGTGATCAAGCTGGATGAGGATCTGACCTTCCTGTCCGCCACGCTCCGGGGTGTTGCCCTGGCGCCGGGAACCTACAACGCGGCCAACATTATTACAGACCTTGGAATCGACGCGTCGGTATTGGCCGACGGGTTGTCGTCGGCTGGGTCGATAACGGTTTCATCGGAACCGCTCTCATCATTCACATTCAATGCCGATGCCACTCCGGCCACGCTGGTTTTGAATGGTGCGGATCGGATGGGATCGTCCACCAGCGATGGATTTTATCTGCGGACTTTCGACGGGCAGAATTATTCAGAAACGATGCTGGGCTATGCCTCGTTCTCCAGCAATCTGATGACGGTCTCTGAGTCGGCTGGCAGCCTGCCGAGTTTTACGTTCCGGATCGACACTTATCCGCGGCATGTTTCCATTCATCTGGTGGACACGGAAGGCATCGGCCCGAACGAGCGGCGCTATGGCGTGCGGCTTAAGCTGGTCAGCAACGAGCTGGTTTGGATGAAGTCGCTCGACGATGTCGTGTCGGCCTCAACGGATAAGGATGATGACGAGCAGGACATCTACTGGAAGTATCCCTGGGCTGCTGAGGTCAATGGCTCCAAAGGCGGGGTTGCCTTGTATGACGGTACGCTGGATGGCGCAGCACTGGATGCGTGTCTGGCTTCGATCTGGGCGCATGAGCCCATTCCGCATCCGGCCGGACAGGCGAGCTGGACGGAGGAGGATGTGCTGGCCTGGGTGGCGCAATACCGGGCGAAGCTGGGCGACATGAGCCAGGTGCAGTTCGAGGCGGATTCGCTGGCGGATCTTTACACGCTGGTTGATGATGTGGCGATTCCTGCAGGCGTCAAGCGTGTCTATCTGCATACGGCGACCTGGCGCGGTGAATATTGGCCGAACTATAATTCGATCACCAATGTGAATACGGACGTGTTCCCCAACGGCAAGGCCGACCTGGTCGCCTTTACGGAATATCTTGCAGCCAGCAACATGATGATTCGCCTGCACAATGTGGGGATCCCTGTTGGAGAGAACGATGCGGAGTTTCTTGTTCCAACCGTTGACCGGCGGCTGGACTGCTGGGGCGGGGGCACGTTGGAAGTGCCGGTCGGCCCCTCCGAGACGCGTATCCGCCTGCGGGTGAATGATGGGGTCAATTTGCCGGTCTACGCCGGCTCCGCAATGCATTTCGACTTTGTGCGCATCGGCGAGGAAATCGTCCGCGTCGGTTCCTTTGAACGTACGGAGGAAGAGGTATGGGTGCTGGAAGGCTGCACCCGTGGCCTGGGTGCAACCGATGCGCTTTCCCATGCAGTCGGCGAGGACTGGGCGGGATTGCTCAGCCCCTGGACGAGCGGGGTGTACGGGCCGAACTATGATCTCGACCAGCCGGACAGCCTGATGGATGGGCTGGCATTCCGTTATGCAAGTTTCCTCAACGACTTGAATGCGGCGTCCGGCGGCGGGCATCTGCATATCGACGGCGGGAACAGCCATGACAATACGCCATGGAGCGGTCGCGACTATTATGATCGGGTCTACAGCTTCCTCGAATATCCGGTCACCTCCAGCCGGGTCGGCCGAAGCATTGCGGCCAACTTTGAGCAGAGCTTCAGCGGAGTGCGCGATGACATGACCTACAACTATTTCCCGCTGGCGGTGGATGCGCGGCTGGATGAGTTCGTCAATAAAGGATTTTTGTCGACGAGCAGGCTGGATATCCATTTTTCAGTCCAGGAGTCCATCAAGATGGGCGGGCGGCGGGTGAGCCTGTCGGTGCCCTATAGCGGCCACAGCTTCGGGGTGGAAGAGCTATACGGGTTTGGTCTGATTGATGAAGTGATCGATCTATTCGGCTATTGGATCGAGCTGGTGCCGGTGCTGCATGAGGACGATGTGGATTATATAACCACCGGCCTGACCCGGCTTCCCGGAAGCAACCGCTACCAGGGCGAATACATCCATGTGCTCAGCAAGAACGCGGGCGGCCAGTATATCCTGACCCCGCACCACGTCATGGGGCGGACATCGGGGGAGGATGCCCAGTATTACCGGAACCAGGAAAAAGGGGCGGTGCCGCGCATGCAGGAGATCACCACCGGGCAATCCATCGAAGTGCAAAACCCCTATCCCGCGCAGGAGCTGAAGTTCACCATTCTGGTGAGCGATGATTCGGAGTCGCTGACCGACCCGGCCATTCACGTCGGCGCCGCTGGAACCTTGTCGTTGACCGGCACGGTCGCCCCCGGCGGATACCTGCACTTCGAGGGCGGCACAACCGCCAGGATCTGCGACAGCAACTGGAACACGCTGAGCGAAGTACCCGTCGTAAAATCCGGCTTCAACGTCGCTGCGGGGGTGAACGATATCTCCGTCTCCGATGGCGCCGGGGCAACGGTCGACATCAGAACGCAGTTCATTGCGACGAACTCGGTTTATGTTTTGAAAGCGAACGACAATCTTTAGGAAGTCAGATGAAAACATCCAATATCAAAACATTTCTGGAGCAGGCGGGACGCCTGCGATACAAAAGACGTACCGCAGGCGTCCCGCCTGCTTCCTCAGTTGCGGTGCTGCTGATGGCGCTTGCGCTCAGTGCCCCGGCGGCCGTGTTCTACCAGACGGGATCAATGCCGAACGACGGCTCCCACTGGAATAGCGCGTATTGGACGAATGCCACGCAAAGCACCGCCACGGTTCCAACCTCTGGAAACACCTATGTAAATTCCAGTGCCGGGAACGTGCGGACTCCGGCAGTGGGGGGAGCGTTCGATGGCGACCTGCTCTCGCTGAACGGTGCGGCCCAGCTGCTTCTGAAGAATGGCGGCGACCTGGCCACGGTCGATCTGGTTATGGAAGACGGTACGTCCATTTCGCAGGGTGGCGGAGGAACCGCTGAGCTGGGCGGGACGCTCACGGGGGCGGGGACGATAAATCTGAGCACCGCAGGCTTTGCTTCGCGAACCATCCAATTGGATGCCCTCCTGCTGCCCGGCAACACCATTTCCACGATCAACATTGTCGGATCGGGTGCAGTGGACATTCGTAACAGCGCAAACACCTTTTCCGGAGTTTGGAACGTGCAGGATGGAACGCTGAAAGGCGAGGGCTTCGGTGCGGGCGATTTCTATGTCGGAGCCGACGGCGTACTGGATTTCGACAGCAGCTATTTTAATCCGAATGCTTTGCTGTTTGTTGAGAATGGCGGAGCCCTGCTGCTGGATCAGCATGTCACGCTCTACGTGGCTGAACTCGAGGGAGCGGGGGGGCTTCTCCTGGGCACCCACACCGGTGCAGAGCTCAAAGCCGCTTACGGCGACGCCATCCATCCCGACTCGCTGGACGACGCCACGCTGACGGTCACGCTTGCTATAATCACTACGCTCGACGATATCGAAGCGGAGGACATGGAGCTGTCCGGCTATGTGGTTGAAGACAACGCCGCCGCGAGCGGCGGGCAGCTCGTCCGGCTGACCGGGGATGAGGGTTCGGCCGTTGCGCAGGCCTTCGGCTTCCAGGCCGACTATTATGATCTGACGGTAGGCTATTTCGATGAAACAGATGGAAGCGCCTCGTATAAACTGTATCTGAATGATGTGCTGATTGACTCCTGGCTGACGGACCGCCGACTGGGCAGCTCGGAACCTTCATCCATAAACTATATGGAGCGCACGGTCCGCCGGGTTTACCTCACCCCGGGCGACCGCATCGAAGTGTTCGGGCAGGCCGACGGCGGGGAAGGGGGCTGTATTGATGCCATCCGCTTTGCTGATGCCTCGCCGGCCGTTGCAGACAATTTCATGAGTTGGGCCTCCGATGGCTCGATTGCCAGCTTGGTTCTGAATGGCGTAGAACACCTTGATTCATCGGAGGATTCCGGCGCCCTTCAGCGCTACTTCAACGGATGGTCGATTTCGTCATCAACCATGGGCATGAAGGAAATGCGGGATTCCATTGTCGATCTGGAACGCCCGTTTACCACTTGGAAGAAGCATATCCGCTGCATCTTCCGCATGGATGCCCATGACCACCATGTGGCCTTGCGCCTGCTCGATGTGGTGGGCATTCCGCAAAACGATCCGTCGCAAAGCATGCGTGTAGAGATCCCGTTCCTATCGTCGCTGGGCTATCAGGCGCTGGATACCAATCTGGCGGCTTCGGTCATCGGCGACGCGCTGGTTGTGGACTGGCCGCACCTCGGATCAAGAAACCTGATGGCCGGCGGGCAGATCGCCCTCTATGCCGTCAACGACACCGCCGCCGCGCAGGCCGAGATCGCGCAGATGTATACCGATAACGGGAAGCTCGATCCCTACTACGACTGGGTCGACAGTTTTCCAATCATTGGAACCGATGCCGACCTCTTCGCTGACCCCGACGGCGACGGGCTCAACAACCTGACTGAATATGCTCTCGGCGGAGTTCCAAACCTTGGAAATGATGGGGTTGACTCCACACATGGAATTGCAGGGGACGACTTTGAAATCCAGTACAACCGCCGCCGCGATGCCGCCGCACGCGGTCTGTCGTATGAGGTGGTGAAAACTGACGATCTGGTGAGTGCCAACTGGAGCTCCAATGGTGTAACAGAAAGTGGTTCCGAAATTCTCGATGCCGAATTCGAAAACGTGACCAACAGCGTCCCCACGATTGGCAAAACCAATGAATTCCTGAAGCTGGAAATTGGAATTGAAAAGTAGGTATGCGCGAAGCACCACAGCATTAGTATGTTGATCTGTGTGTTATGTTTCCTTTTGTCTTCCAAGTCGGTGTGGGATGAGATGCCCTGGTTCGGTCGGGCCTTAGTCCTCCAAGTGGAAAGTCTGTCTTTGAGATCTTTGTGCCCCTGGTGGTTAAAAAGTACCATTCACGAGGTCTCCTCTATATAGAGGATATGCGGCTTGCTGGATTCGTGTATAGTCGATGTGGATTGGAAAAGGTCTCTGTTAATTCGTAGGCCTTAACCGCATAACAAAAGGGAAAAAGAATGAAAATCAGGATAACCGCAACATTAATAGGCGCATTCATCGCAACACTAGCCGCCCCCCTCATATCGTCTGCTGCGATTGTCACTTACACTCCAGAATTCAATCTTGATGATGCTGCTGTTCCGGCTTCCATCCCCATTGCCGCTAACACCGTAACTCCAGTTAATTCAGCGATAGTTGATGGAACGACTTCTACCAGCTATGCGTTCACTGATGCCGCTACAGGTTTATCTTTTAGCTATGACCTGAATTACAGTGGCACTGTTGATCAGCAGGATGGCAACCGACTTGAATTACGGCCTGCACCTGCTGTTGCGGTTTCCGAATCGATCACTATTGCGTTTGGTGCCATCACGGTGGATACCAGTGGGTATATCTCTGGAAGCATTGGAGGGATTACGGGGCCAGTCAACGCGAGTGTCACTTCTGCTGGATTTAACTATTTTCTGGCTGAAAGCTTTTCAAATAGTGGAACCATCAACCCTTATAATATTCTTACCATCGATGACGGAACAGGCAGCTTAACTTCCTACACGACAGATCCTTTAGCTGCTGGCTCTGCCCCAGCCGGGGCGACTGTTATTGACCTTACTCCGGGAAATCAAGTTATCACGCTTGCTGCCACGACCATAAATGAAATCACTTTCACCGCGACACAGGACATTAATGGTGCAGTGCGTCCGAGTGATCTTGGCAGTACGATTGAACTTGAGGTGACAGCGATTCCCGAACCAGCGACGCTCGGCATGGTGGCCCTATTCGGTGGCGGAGTTCTGTTTATCCGCCGCAGATTCATGATGTAGATCCTATTTTTTGTTCAGTTTCCACAGAAGGTGCTGGGGTTGCCCGGCGCCTTTTTATTTTCTTGGTTTATTCAGTTGGATCTGGTGCCGGTGAAGAAATGTTTGTGCTGTTTGAGAGGGGGTTGATGATGAAGAAGATATTATGTGCATATGTGGTGAGTTTATTAGCGACTGCCGCTGCTCAGGCGGAAGTCGTCGCGGAATTTAACTTTGCCGGCAATGCTGCGGCTTCCAGCGACAGCTCGATCTACAGCACGGTTTCGGTATTTAATGTGGGTGTAGGTGCGATTAGCGGTGACTTGGTCAGCGCCTCGGGTGCCGAGACCACGCAGAGTGGGGATGTCGATCCCGCCGGCGCAGGGGCTCAGTACCACTCGTTTACCGTCACGGTAACGAACCTGGATGCGGGCGAAACGCTGGATCTGACCTCTCTAACCTATACGTATACCGTCCTGCATCCGCTAAACTTTGCCGTGGGCCTCTATTCGAGTGTTGACGGTTTTGCCAGCACTGCCGCACAGCTGGACGGAGTGGATACCGGTACCGATTATACCAACCCGCAAACCTTCAACCAGACAGCCACTCTCTCTGGATCCGGTTTCCAAGGGTTGGAAAATAATGATGTTGTTGAGTTCCGTTTTTATCTGGCCGACGGGTCGAGCTCTGCCTCTCGCACTCACCAACTGGATGATATCGTTCTGAATGGTTCCGTGCAGGGCGGAGTCGAGGAAGGGATTGATGTATACCTGATCGCCGGACAATCGAATGCAGACGGGCGGGCTGCAACGAATGATTTGACCGGCCGCCTCGCCGGCTGGGCTGGGGAGCAGACCAATGCACCGTCCTACTATGCCAATCCGATTAACGGCGATCCGATCAACCCGTCCTACCTGACTGGCTGGACGAACATGATGCCGGGCTTCAGCGTGGCTCCGGGCTACACCGGCGACTTGCCGTCACCGACCTTCGGGCCGGGTATTTCGTTCGGGAAAATGATGGTAGACAGTGACCCGAATCAGGATATCGCGCTGATCAAGGTCACCAAGGGCGGCTCGAACCTGCACAGCAACTGGAGCCCGGCGGGTAATGGCTTCATGTGGCAAACCTTCACCAATCATGTGACCGTGGCGATGCAGCAGTTGGCGGATGCCGGAGAAACGGCCACGATTCGCGGCCTGATTTGGCATCAGGGCGAATCGGACATCAGCCGCACAAGCGCGGAATACACGGCGGATCTAACCAGTTTTCTCGCGGCGGTTCGCTCGTTTACGGGCGTCGCCAATCTGCCGATTGTGATGGGGGAATTGAGCGACACCTACAGTGCTCGCACGGTGGACATGAATGCGGTTGCTGAACTCGATCCCAATACCTCGATCGCTTCCTCCGACGGGCTGGTTACGCAGGACGGCACCCACTTCAACCCGGTGTCGCAGTTGCGACTGGGGCGGCGCTTCGCCGCCACGTTGCAGTCTCTGCCCGAAACCTCCGCGCTGGTGGATAATGACACGTTGGTCTTTTTCGGTGATTCGATCACCGCGGCAGGCACCGATCCCGATGGGTATATCACGCTCTTTGCCGCAGACGTTGCCGCGGCCTATCCCTCTGGCGGTATTCAGGTCATCGGTGCGGGGGTCGGCGGGAACAAGGTGGCTGACTTGATGGCTCGCCTGGATGCGGACGTACTGAGCCATAATCCGTCGATCGTGGTGATTTATATTGGCATCAACGACGTCTGGCACTGGACCAAGCCGGACCCCGTTACGGGGCTGCCGCGCGAGGGAACCACCGCCGAAAACTATCACGCAGGGCTCCTCGATTTGGTTCAACGGGTGAAAGCAACGGGTGGCCGTGCCGTACTTTGCACACCGACCGTGATCAGTGAGGCGGCCAATCCAGATGACCCCAACTATGTCATGCTCGAAGAGTTTTCGGCAATCTGCCGCACCGTGGCTCAACAAACCGGCTCCCAACTGGTCGACCTCAGAAATATATTTACGGATTACAATCTGCTGAACAATACGGCGGATGCAACGTCGGGCATCCTGACCTCCGATACGGTTCATATGAATGCAACGGGCAATCAATTGATTGCGGACACGTTGGTGGACGCGTTCAGCGTCGCTGCCTCCACGAATCCGGGCATAACCATCACGCAAACCGGAGCGAACAGCGTTGGTGAAAGCTGGGAAACCGGTGCCGATTGGTCCGACGGCAATCCGGCTTCCGCGGGGAACGATTATGTCAACCAGACCAGTGGGTGGACTACTCGCACGCCCGGCGCGACCGGCCCGGTGTTCCCGGGCGTGTCTCTGACGATGACCAACGGCGCCATCCTGCGCTGCAAACACAGCGGAACCGCATCAATTTCGGATCTGATCATCAGCGCCGGGAGCCAGCTGGATAACGGCGGGGCGAGTTGTGCCATTGACGGCAACCTCGCGCTGGTCGGGTCGGGATCCGTCAACTTCGATTCTCAAATCGAAAGCCGGTTGACCACGATTGAATCGCTGGTAACGGCCGATTCGACCATCGACACGATTAACATTAATATGACTCAGACCCCATGGACGGCGCCGTCGGATACGGGCGGGTTCGTTCTCAACAATGCCAGCAATGTTTTTTCCGGAATCTGGAACGTATCGGTCGGTATGCTGAAGGGCGCGGGACTCGGCTCGGCCAGTTTCAACGTCGGGGCGCTGGGCTATCTCGATATTGACGGCACCTATCTCAATACCAACGCGAACCTGACGATTGAGAGCGGCGGGGTCATGCTGCTCGATGAATTTGTATCGGTGGGTTCCGCAACGATTTGGGGCGCAGCACTCGCGCCGGGAATCTATTCTGGTGCTGACCTGAGGGCGCATGCCGGGTATGGCGGCGCGTTCGATTCGGCATCGCTGGATACGGCAACCCTGGCCGTCGGAGTGGATGCGCAACCTCCGCGTCCACTTGTGACGCAGACCGCCGGACATGGCGCGACCTCTGCGCTGGGTTGGGACACCGCGTCGAGCTGGTCGGACGGGCTGGCGCCGTCCGCCGACAAAGACTATGTGAATAACTCATCGGGCATGCAGACGCGCTCGCCGCAGTCGTCCAATCCGGTTTTTGCGGGGGCGTCGCTCACCCTGACTAATTCAGCTGCGTTTATGGCCAAGCACAGTGGAACGGCGACGGTTGACGATTTCCGGGTCGCGGCCGGTTGTTCGATTGGCATGGTCAGCGGAACGGCGCTGGATGGTGGTTTGGCGCTGACCGGCAATGGCACAATCTTTTTCAACGCTACGGCGGCGAACCGTAAGCTCACCATTGATTCGTTGATGAACGCCGGTTCCGGGATTGAGGCCATCCAGATTTATGTGGGCGGCGATTGGGATGCGAACGCATTCAAAAACACCGGCTTCACGTTTACCGATTCCAACAACCACTTTGCCGGCTTGTGGGACGTGCAGGGCGGCTATCTGAAGGGCAGCGGCTTTGGTTCCGGCAGCTTCCGGGTGCACGATGCCGGCTATCTCGATTTTGATGCCGACTTTACCGGCTCCGACAGCGACCTGACGATTCTGCCCGGCGGCCTCGTCAAGCTGGACCAGGACGTGACGGTTCAAACGATGACGATTGACGGTCAGGTGGTCTTCGCCGGAACCTTTAGCGGGAGCCAGTTGAAATCGCTTTATCCTTCCGCATTCGATGCCTCGTCGCTGGATGCCTCTGAGCTGACGGTGTTGGCTCCGCATCCTGCGGCAACCATCACCTGGACGGGTTCGGATGGCGGACAGTGGGCCAACGCATCCAACTGGGACCTCGCCCGTATGCCGTCCATGCTTGATGCCATCGTTATTGCGGATGATCACAATATCGATGTGAATACGGATGTGACCCTGAACGGCGGGAGCATGGCTTATGCGTTGACGGCCGGCAGCCATACGCTGTCGTTCATCAACGGCTCCGACTTGCGCCTGGGAAACGGAGCGGATGTGGATTTGGTTTCCGCTCTGTCTTTGTCGGCTGGTTCTGTGCTGAAGCTGGACGGGAGTGCGAATGGGTTCAGTGCGGATCGGATCGTGGTTGAATCGAATGCCACGGTGTACGTGATTGCTGACCGGCAGGGCATTGCGCCCATCACACTGGATGACCGCCTTGTTCCGCAACCGGGCAGCAAGCTGACGATCGATCTGCGGGAATACGACATTGCCAATGGCGATGAGCTGACGCTCTTCAGCGCGGCATCCGCTCCGGGTCAGCAATTCGGCGAGGTTGAAATTATTAGCGATCTCAGTGCGGCACTGACCGGAACAAATTCCAATGTCTGGAAAATCTCGATGGTTCTGCCGAGCATGATTCCAGTGATGGAGGGTGGAACCGCACCGAACTCGTTTGAAGAAGCCTGGGCCGGTTACGATCCGACGATTGAGCCGATTAATATGGAAATTATGCGCGAGTGGACGGAAGGGGACATTACCCTGCGCGCGGTCCGTTATGATATCGGAACCTTCACCACGCCGTACGGCGGGACGCAGGTGTCGAAGATGGCCGGGTTCTACGGCTTCCCGACCGGCGCAACTAATGCGCCGGCCATTCTCCAGATTCATGGTGGCGGCGGGCGCGCATTGCTCAATGAGGTGCGTTATGCCGCCAACAACGGCTATGCCTGCCTCTCCCAGAACTGGCTGGGCAAAGACCTCGAAGGAGCTGCGCCGGGCGAGCCGAATACGGAGTGGGGCTCGGTCGATGCACGCCAGGTTTACCATCAGGCGACCTTCATCACCGTCGAACCGGATACGAAAACCATCGACCGCGTGGCCTCGCCGCGCAACAGCAACTGGTTTCTGCTCTGTGTGGCCAATCGCCGGGGCCTGACGTTCCTTCAGCAGCAACCCGAAACAGACGGCGTTCGGCTGGGTGTGACCGGATATTCGATGGGCGGGGAGCAGACCACCTATCTGTCCGGTGTGGATGAGCGGCTGTGGGCTTCCTGTCCGAGCGTGGGCGGCTCCGGCGAATTTACGCAGAGTGAAATTGATGCCATTGGACTGCCCGGTTTCCATAATAATGATCCGGGGCGGACAGACATGTCGAAGATGGCGGTATGCCGCGCGGCGATGCCGACGATCAATAAGCCGATCTTATATTATGGTCCGTCCAACGACTTCAATGCGCCGAGCGATAACCTGATGTATAACTATGAACATGTGATTCCGGTCACGACGGATCGGCGCTTCTCAATCCCGCCGCACATGAGTCACCAGAATATCCCGGAAAATGAAATCACTGCCATGTTCTGGTTTAACCAGCACATGAAGGGGGATTATACCCTGCCGGATCAGCCGGTCATCAGTATGGACCTGACCGGTTCGGATGAAGGGCCGGTGGTGACCGTGACCGCCGATACCTCCAAGCCCATCACCAAGGTGGAAATCTTCTATACGATCGATGAGCAACCGCGCACCCGGTTCTGGCGCGCGGTACTGGATGTGACCCAAACCGGTTCCAATGTTTGGAAAGGCACCTGCCGCAACATCGTGCAGGGCCAGCCACTGCTCGCGTATGCCAATGTGTTCTACGACTATGATCATAACTCCTACACCATTGTGAATCGCGGGGATTCCACGCCGTATACCGGGGACTACCTGCTGAGCTCCAACCTCGAGCAGATTCCGGCGCAGGACCTGATTGATGCGGGAACCGCGTTCGTTGCGGACGGCAGCAAGGCGATGCTTTGGGATGATTTCACGCGGGACTGGCAGGACTGGCTGCATAAGAGCTGGACCAGCAGCACCGGCTGGCAGGCGTACACGCTGAAACCCAAGGATCCGTTCTACAAAGGGTTCCCGAATGCGGTGCTGGCGATGGACATTAAGTCCGATACGGCAAAATCGATCCTGATCGGCATCGAGACCAACGGCCGCAAGGATATTGACAGCGGCAGCGAGGTCACCTATGCCGTGCTGAAGAGCGTAAGCGGTTCCGGAGACTGGGAAACCATTACCATCGATCCGTCGGAGTTCCGGCCGACTGTTAACGGTGAAGAACCATTCAATGATTTTACGCGCGTATCCTGGCTGTTCCTGAGATCCGGTACGATGACGGTCTATAATCCCGACGGCAGCAGCGAAACGCTTTCATCCTCCAGCTGGACGGAGGCCGAACGCCAGTTCGCCAATTTACGCTGGATTGTACCAGCAGCGGACTGGCAGTCGGAGTACAGTCTTTCCAATGATTGGACGGAAGACGTTGATGACGACGGTTTGAGTGCGCTGGAAGAATACGCTTTTGACTTCAATCCGCTGACGTACGATAGCCAGAATTTTGCACCGTTTTTCCTCAATGCATCCGGTGAGCTGGAGGCGCGGTATATGGAGATGCAGGCCGATGTCCTGTATGATGTTGAAAGCACAACAAACCTCGTTGACGGGGTCTGGACGAATGGCGCTGTGGCTTTCAGTATCGACGCATCCGGCATGACCATCGGCACGGTTCCGTCGGATCAAGACGAACGCTTTATGCGCCTTAAACTTCAGCTTATCCCCTGATGCGGCTTCGCAGCAGATTGCCGGATCCCTCCCGAAAAACTGCACGGGAACGCTTTGGTTAATAGGGGCCCAGATGTTTACGCCTGCGAAGAGCCGGCCTACACAGAAGAGAAGGGTTAGACCCTGCGGATAGGCCCCGCTATTCAGGGTACGGGGCGTATCCTCTATATAGAGGATATGCAGACTTTCATTTTTGTGGGATCTTATCCATATGGTTTAGAAAAGTGAGTATAAAAACAAACCAAATAGGAGAAGGCAGAAGTCTGTCTGATAACTAAAAGGAGATGAGAGTTTCATGAAAAAAATAATGCAATGTGCATGTGTACTATTTGCTATTACAGGGGGTGCTCAGGCCGCGCTTTATATCAATGCAGGTGGCTCCCCGACTGCTGGTGAAGGACCGACTGGAGCCGACGCAAATTATCTCACATATCAAACCGCTCATGAAAACGACAGTTCAGGTGCCCTGCAAACCTATACCGGAACCAGTTTTGCCGAAGGCGGACTCGGAGGAACCTATAACGTAGGTGTTGCATTTTCCTGGCCTGATGCGACCGGCGTGAATTCCAACAACACGAAACAGGCGTTTGGCCGTACTAATGATCAGGGCTATCCTGACTTCTACGCGGATTGGGTGGGCATCGATATTCGTGCCACTAGTGGCGGAACGGGAGGCAATGACAGTTTTGTCCTGAGTTTGACCGGTCTTGAGGCGAATCAGGCTTTCGTGCTCACATCGTATCACTTTGACAGCCAGAATCAGGCGGGCACCTTTACGGTAGACCAGACGCCTACGGCTTCGGAAACGGCAACTTCACCCTTTGATTTTCCGAAAAGCGATGGGGTTGATCCCGATGGTGTTGCTGAGCAGACCCCGTGGATTGATAATGCCTACAGCTTTGATGTTACCAGCGATGGATCGGGCAATTTGGACATCACCTATACACGAATTTCCGGATCATGGATCGGCATCAACGGCTTTGATTTGGTCGCCGTTCCGGAACCGGCCACACTCGGTCTGGTTGCGGCATTTGGTGGCGGGGTGCTGTTTATCCGCCGTAGATTTATGATGTAGGTGTTTTATCTCTATCACGCCCGGGCCCCGGATCAACGTTCGGGGCTTTTTTTGTAGTATTCACATCAGAGATCCAATCCATGTCCCCCGAATGCAGGATAGGCGTTTTGGTGGATTTGTGTACTGTTGAAACTTAATCGTGAACCTGTGTGGACTTTAGGCATTTGTGGATAGTTAAGGATGGTATGGGGATAATGAAAAAAATGATGTTGGCGGTGTTGCTGGGTAGTGCTGTTGCTGGCGCGACCGGGGATGTGGATTGGGCAAAGTTCCTCGCACGGCATGACCTGGTTTGGACGCAGGCTCCGCAGGTATGGCACGACGGGCCGTTTCTCGGGAATGGCATGCTCGGCTCGATGCTGCATCAGGTGGATGCACATACCCTGCGGATCAGCCTTGGCCGCGCGGATATGGAGGATCACCAGCAGACCGGACAGCCCTTCATTGCGCAGTCCCGTTTGCCAAACGGCTATTTTTTGCTAAAGACGGTTGGGGAAATTACCGGCTTTGAGGGTCGGCTCGATCTCTACAACGCTGAGATGCGGGTGCAGGTTAATACGGCAGAGGGAACGGTGGATATTACGGGCCTCGTTCACAGCGAGGATATGGTGATCTTTTATGAGCTGACTCCGTCCGCCGGGGAAAAGGGATTCGAATTGGACTTTATACCTCTTAAGGCGATGTCACCCGCCAGGTTGCAGGCGGAGCTGGCCGTCAAGGAACGGGCGGGAAAAGCACCGAAGAGCCGACAGAGCTGGGCGAAGGCGCCCTATACCTATAATCCGGAGCCGGAGCTGACCACGATTGACGGCTGTTCTGTTTCGCGGCAACCGTTGACGTGCGGCGGTGAAAACGGGACGGCGTGGTTCCTTCATGATGGCGGCATGGGGACGAAGCGGCTCTATGTCTCTATTGAGCACAGCTATCCCGAATCCACTGCAACTGCCGATGCGGTTGCGCATTTGAAGGCCATTGAAAACGAGCCGATTGAATCGTTTATTTCCAGACATCGGAAATGGTGGCACGCCTACTATCCGCAGAGTTTCGTCAGCATCGACGACACGCGGATGGAAAGCTTTTACTGGATCCAGATCTATAAGTTCGGGGCCGGCGCGCGCAAGGGGCGCGCATTTATGGACACCATGGGGCCGTGGATGGTGGAGAACACCGCCTGGGCTAACGGCTGGTTTAATCTGAACACGCAGCTGTCTTACTGGTTTCTCTCGACCGCCAATCGGATGGAGGTGGCCGAAAGTCTCTTTGCTAAACTGGATGAAAAGCTGCCGCAACTCGTGGCGAATATGCCGGAACAGTATGGGGATGACTGCGCGGGTATGTCGACGATTGTGCCGCAGACCTTTATCAGTAAGTTCCCGAATGGACGTCTGGGTTTTACGGGCGAACTGCTGTGGACGTGCCACGACTACTGGTTGATGCTTGAGCGTACGATGGATGCTGAGCGCACGGTGCAGAAGTTTTTTCCGCTGCTGAAAAAGTCGGTGAATACCTATCTGCATTTCATGGTGGAAGGCGATGACGGCAAAGTGCATCTCCCGTATACCCGTTCGCCGGAATATGGTGGCGGGGAAGACTGTAACTTTAACCTCGCGCTCTTCCGCTGGGGGCTGGCGACGCTTGTTCATATCGATGAGCGTTATGATCTCAACGATCCGCTGCTGCCGAAATGGAAGGATGTGCATGCGCGGTTAGTGGACTATCCGATCAATGAAAACGGCTACATGGTGGCGAAAGATTTCCCGTTTGAGCAGTCGCACCGTCATTATTCCCATTTGATGATGATCTACCCGCTATGCGAGGTGAATTGGGATCAACCGGAAAGCCGGGAGCTGATCGCCAAGTCGGTCGACCACTGGATTAATTATCCGGGAAGAGGCAACGCGGGGTATTCCTTCAGCGGGGCGGCGGCGATGTATGCGCTGATGGGCGACGGTGAAAAGGCCGCGCGGTATCTCGATACGTTTATGCGTATGCAGGAGCTGTTCCCCAAGAGCCCCGGTAAAATCTGGTGTACCACCATGTATACGGAAACATCCCGCACTCAGCCGGTCACGGAAACGCCACTCTCGCTGTGTGATTCCATGCAGCTGATGCTGCTGCAGAGTTGGGGCGGTATAATCCGGGTCTTTCCGGCAGTTTCCAAAGATTGGAAAAATATCACCTTCGACGGTCTGCTCGCCGCAGGAGGATTCGAGATCAGCGCCGGGCGGACCGATGGTGTGACGCAGTTTATCCGTATTGAGAGCAATGCCGGGGAGCCGTGCCTGCTGAAAACCGATATCAGGCTCGAGCGGATTGAAGGCGTTCCCGAATCGGCCGTGAAGAGCATCGGGGAAGGGCTTTACAGAATTGATTTAAAGAAGGGGCAAACGGTTCATTTGTTTGCCAGTGGGGTTGAGAAAGCGGCAGTAGAGCCGGTCGAGGCAAAGCCGGAAAACAGCAATACTTTCGGGTTGAAATTCAATGAAAATGGGTAGGTGGTTAATGAGCGTTTACAGTCGGTTTAAGTTGGTGCTAATTCCGGTTGGATTGGCTGTTGGTGTTTGGGCTGCGCCCCAACCCAACATTGTTCATATTCTGGTGGATGATTTGGGGTGGCAGGACATCGTTTGCTTTGATGTGGACGGTGAAACCTGGCTGGAGACGCCCAATCTCGATCGCTTGGCGAAGCGCGGTCGAAAATTCATGCAGGCCTATTCACCGGCCCCGACCTGCGCGCCGTCGCGGGCGGCCTATATTTCAGGCCAGTATCCGGTGCATACCGGGATTTATCATGTCTACGGCGGTAAGCTGCCGCGTGCCTGGTATGAGGGGCATGCGAAGATCACAAGCCATATCAACCCGTTCTATCCATACCGCCTGCCGTTGACCGAAAATACGATTGCCAAAGAACTACAAAAGGCAGGTTATTTTACGGGCCATGTTGGAAAATGGCATCTTGGCGGCCGAAGCAACGGCTATCCTTTTCCGGTGAATTACGGATTCGATTTCGGCTATATGTCCGATCCGGATAGCAGTACGCTTTATTACAATGACCCGGATATCTGGGGTTCGAAAAAGGATGGAGCGAAGGTGTTTAACGGCTTGGCCGCTACCATGAAGCCTGATCGTTTGTCGGACTTCGCAACGGATAGTCCCAACGATCCGTATCGGCTCGATGACGATGGGCGGCCTTTTGATAAGCCGCTCGATACCGCATTGGGCTTTATCAAAAAGCACAAAGACAAACCCTTCTTTCTCAACTATTGCACCTACTATGTGCACGGCCCCATTCAAGCCCGTAACCGGGAGCGGTTTGAGTATTACTGCAAAAAGATGGGGATGGCGGTGCCGACCGATCCGGGGCCGGTTAACGACAAGTCGCCGGGCGCACCGAATCCGTACTATGCCACCATGATTGATACGCTTGACTGGATGGTCGGCCAGGTGATCAAGGTGTTGGAAACCACTGGCGATCCTCGCAATCCAGGGCACAAGCTGATTGAGAATACGTATATCATGATCAGTTCCGATAACGGTGGCCTGTTGGGCTATGGCGATACGGTAACGTGCAATGCACCGTTGCGCGGCGGCAAACAACATTTGCACGAAGGTGGAATTCGGATTCCATTCATCGTCAGCGGCCCATCGGTTCCGGAAGATTCAACCTGCGATACTCCAATCTCATTGATCGATCTATATCCAACGATGCTCGCCATGGCGGGGCAACCTCCATCGAAAAACCCGAAGCTCGATGGAGTGAATATATTTCCGTTGATGACGGGTCAGAGCTCTCAGGCGATTGCCCCCGATGGATCGGTGCGCGACGCGCTGTATTTTTACTTCCCGAATTATCACACTGCGGGGAGTGCCATTCGGAAAGGCAATTGGAAGGCCGTGCGAAATCTTGCCCCGGGTGTAAACTCCAATCCAGAAGTTGAGTTGTTTCGGCTCTACAATGACGATGGAAGTGTCGCCGATCTTGGTGAGGCAAATAACCTGGCCGCCGAAATGCCCGAACTCAGCAATCGACTGCTTGCCGAACTGGACGAATTCATGACCGCAGCCAAAATCACAAAGCCCTATAAGGACCCAAAGGGTGTCACTCCTGCCCCTGGACAGGACAAGGTCCCGTCTGTTCTGGCTCGGGCGGCTAAGGGATCGCGGATTTGGGTCGATGTCGAAACGGGGGCCGAAAAATCCCCGATTGTTGATGCCAAATTGCTCTATACCGTAAATGGCAGCTATCTTGAGCAGACCAAAGGCCGGCGTGAAATGTGGTTCGAAGCATCGGCAACGATTGATGGATGTCGTATTGAAGGTGTTGTGCCACCGGGAACAACCCATGCTGCATTTTGTATGGTCGATAAAGAAGGGTTCCTCATCATGTCCGAGGAGCTGCCTTCGAACCAAAAAGTATCCATGGGCAAGGCGGATACAACCTATTTAGTTGATGGCTATGCCTTCCGTCCTGGACTATTTGCGTTGATCGAGCTGGGTGAACAGGCTGTTGCTGAATTGAAACATTCGGGCAAATCAAACCCCGCCCTTCAAAACGAAATAAAACGGGCGAAGGCGGTTTATGCAAAGGGCAAAGCTTCTGATATGGAGTACTGCGATACGATCCGTGCACTTCGCGGGTCAATTCGTGATTTAAAAGGGACCGTTTCGCAGGCGGATAATTATCACCTCAACCTTTTCCGCCAAGGCGGGGCGTTTTAAAGAAACAGGGTTTAGAAACA
Organism: Pontiellaceae bacterium B12227; assembly: GCA_029432775.1. GTDB lineage: Bacteria > Verrucomicrobiota > Kiritimatiellia > Kiritimatiellales > Pontiellaceae > Pontiella. The sequence goes on from JAROAZ010000005.1 coordinate 135,022, forward strand.
GACAAGGACTGAGAGCATGAGAAAAGTTAATAGAATTCGAACCGTCCTTATAGTTGCCATCACGGCAACGTCATTCGTTTATGGACAAGGGCACCATCGACCCAAGATGGCGGGAGACCTTCGGAACCTGCCTGAACGGGAAGAAGAGTTTATGGACTGGGGCTTAGGGCTCTTTGTTCACTGGGCACATGATTCCCAACTAGGATCCGTGATCAGTCACCATATGGACATGGCTTCGGATAAGCATCTGGATCGGGTGATCAATGAACTGCCTAAAACCTTTGACCCGAAGAATTATAATCCGGACGAATGGATGGAACTCGCGAAGCTGGCCGGGGTTAAATATATGGTGCTTACGACCAAGCATCACAGCGGCTTCTGCCTCTGGGATTCTGCGACGACCGACTTTGATATTGCGAACACGCCTTACAAGAAAGACATCGTGAAGCAGTATGTCGATGCCTGCCGACGTCATGGCATCAAGGTGGGGTTCTACTATTCGCCGGAAGACTTTGCCTGGAACTATCGGGAAGGCTATCCGGCGCGCGGCGGCAGAATGCCGAGTGAAAAACGGGAAGAATTATACGAATTCACTAAAGTTCAAATCAAGGAGCTGTTGACGAACTATGGTCCCATCGACGCGCTGTTTCTCGACGGGGGGCACAAGGCCATTCTAGCGGAATACTGCCACGAAGTGGACCCGAACGTACTTGTGACGCGTGGTGAAATGGTGACGCCGGAGCAACGCCTGCCCAAAGATCCCATTCCCGGGCCGTGGGAGACCTGCTTCACGCTCGGTAACCAATGGCAGTACAAGCCGACGAACGATAATTATAAGTCCGGCACCACGCTGATCAATATGCTCGTGGAAACGCGCGCGAAAGGCGGTAACCTTCTTATTAATGTGGGGCCCAAGCCTGATGGTGTGATTCCAATCGAACAGGAGGAGCGCTTTCGTGAACTGGCTCTTTGGATGTTCATAAATGATGAAGCGATTCATAATATTCGTCCGTGCAAGGCGGCGGGCTCGAAAGATGCGTATTACACTCGGTCGAAGGATGGCAAATACACCTACGCCATTATTACGAAGTTCACGGAAGCAGATCCCGACCCGAACAATCGAATCTGGGGGCGCTCTTCCCGCAAAGAGTTTGTGCTTCCAGAGCTCATCGCCAATGCAGACACGAAGGTTACGGTGCTTGGACAGGATCATCGTCAGGAGCGATATTCGGACCGGATTAACCTGAAGATCGGCTTTGAGAACACCGCAGAAGGTCTGCTGATGGATGTGCCTCGCCATCAACGCCTGTACAACTGGCGCAACTGGCCCAATGCGGTCGTGCTGCGTTTTGAAAATGTAGACTTCATTAAGGCGGAGGGAACAGACGAGGTGGCTGCCACATCGAAGGAAGTCGCCGCGCAATCAGGGATCATCTGGTCCAGTAAGTCCGCCAAGGTAAAAGACGGGGTTTTGTCGTCCGGTCTGTTTGATGCCAGCGGAACGTTTGTCTATGCGGAAAACACGGGTGGCCCGAAGTTAAAGTTTGATGGCATTACCTTTCAGGAAGGAACTTCCCCGGCGACGACCGTACTCGGCGTAGACGGGCCAGCGTATACCAGTTATGCGGGAGGGAAACAGCTTAGCAGTTCGGGCATGTATCCTTCTCCGGCGGAAGCGATCCCCGAATTGAGAGGACTTAACATCGGGAGCCGCTATCGTGTGCAGGCCCTGTTCTTTGATGAACGATCCAACCAAAACGGACAACATATATTTGTTGAAGGAATAGATATGGGGCGCTTTGGTAACGGCCCCGGCGGCAATGGTCTGTTGGTGATCGGCACATTTGTTGCGACTGCGGAAACACAGGCTTTCAAACTGCAGCGCACCAGTAAAGACGGCAAGACGTTGTATAATCAAGTGCAGTTGAATGCCTTGGCCGTGCATCTGGTTCCGTAGCGGGACATTTCGTTGATTTAATGACAGGGATGTATATGAACAAATTGCTCGCACTGATCATTGCGCTGCCGCTTGCGGCGGTATGTGCTCCAAGGTATAACGTGCCTTTCAGCTGGGACACAGTTCCTGTTTATGCCCACCTTGCAAATGCGGTGGAGGACTTTACGCCGGAGCAGCATGATTTTCTGGCGGAAAACTTCGACCTGATCACCATTGAGAAAGGACATGCCAAACGAAAGTACGGGAATGCGGAACAAGGGTTTGCTATTGCCGTTAAGGAAATCAAGAAACGCAACCCCAAGGCAAAGGTGTTGTTCTATTGGAATTCCTGCATAAAGATTGGTGGCTATAAACATAATGAAAAATTTCCGGAGGGAGGGGATCTGGTTAACCGGGATGGTGAACTGATGACGATCTTCAATAGTAGTTTTATCGACCTGTCTCAAAGGGATGTGCAGAAGTGGTGGGCGGATACGGCCAACTTTGCGGTTCGGAAGTGCGGGGCTGATGGCATCTTTGTTGATGCAATCGGAAAATACAGCCGGGAGAGCCGTATTAATCAGGTCGGTGAAAAGAAAGGTCGAGCCCTGAATAAGGGCATGCTTTCCATGGTTATGGATACGCGCAGTAAAATTGGCTCTTCGAAGATTTTAATTCAAAACGGTGTTTCTATTGATCGGGATAATATTGGCTACAAGATGCTGAAAGTCACCGATGGTGCCATGAAAGAGCATTTTGTGAGTGGAAACCACGTGGATAAAGAAAAGGTGGCGGAAGCCATCGAGACGCTGCAGAAAGCGGGGCGCGCAGGTAAGATGCTGGTGATTAAAACGTGGCCGGGATTTGACTGGCGCGACAAAGAAGCAATGGACAAGCCGCGCGAAGAGCGAATTAAAATAGCGCGTGAAGCCATTACATTTCCGCTGGCCTGCTTCTTAATCGTGGCCGAGCCCTATTCCTATTTTTGTTATACGTGGAGTTATCAGGGCAACGATACGGGGACCTTCGTTGAATACCCTGAGCTTAAAAAGCCGCTCGGTCCTCCAAAGGGGCCCGCACAACGCAAGGGATGGAAATATAAACGTGAATTCGCCCGCGCCTCGGTATTTGTTGATCTCGAAACCGGCGAAGCAAAAATCGATTGGAAATAAAGATGATGACCTTGTTGGCGGCGATGACGGTGTTGAATGCGCAGAACCGTTGAAAGATTCTGGAAGAAGTTGAAGGCACAACCAACCTGGTTGATAGCGTGAGGACGAATGCGGCGTCGTTCTGGCAACCGATGGACTCGGCAATGCGGTCGCAACGGAACCGGTTTCTTCTGACTCCTGTCTCTATATCCCCCAAACGCAGGATAGGCGCGTAATCGGAATCCCGTACACTGTATGATGCGATTTGTTAAGGCGGGGATCCGAAGATAGGAAAGGGATTATGAAAAAGTATCAAGCGGGCGTCTGGATGTTGATTTTGGCAACGGGGATTCAGGCTGCACCTAAGCCGAATATTGTCCACATTCTGACCGATGACTTTGGGTGGCAGGATCCCGTCTGTATGGATGTGGATGGCGATACCCCGTATGAAACGCCGAATCTGGATCGACTGGCAAAGAACGGACGTAAGTTTATGCAGGCCTATTCGCCGTCGCCGACCTGTGCGCCGTCGCGCGCGGCCTATATGTCGGGGCAGTATCCCGCGCACACCGGCATTTATCACGTGATGGGTGGCAAGCTGCCGCGCGCCTATTCCCCCAACTTCTCCCATATCAATCCGTTCTACCGTTACCGGCTGCCCTTGACGGAGATGACGATTCCGAAAGAGCTGAAGAAAGCGGGCTACACCACCGGGCACGTTGGCAAATGGCATCTGGGCGGACGCAGCAACGGCTACCCCTTCCCGGGAAACTATGGTTTTGATATCGGCTATGTGGACGATCTCGGCAAAGGCGGAACGTATTATCCCGATACCGATATCTGGGGCGATCGCGAGACAACCAAAGATCCGCACAACGGTTTGGCGAAATCCCAGAAGCCCGACCGGCTGCACGGGTGGGCGACGAACGATCCGGACGACCTGTTCCGGCTGGATGAAGACGGGCGCCCATTCGACAAGACGCTCGATGTGGCGCTGAAATGGCTGGAGAAGCATCACGACGAGCCGTTCTTTCTGAACTATTGCACCTATTATGTGCACGGCCCGATCCAGACACGCAACCGCGAGCGGTTTGAGCATTACCTTAAAAAGATGGGCTACGATTTCCCGACTGATCCGGGAATCATCAATAAGGGTCGCGGCGGAAAAACCGATCCATACTATGCAACGATGGTGGATACGCTCGACTGGATGATCGGCAAAGTGATCACCTACCTGGAAGAGACCGACGATCCGCGCAATCCCGGCCATAAGCTGATCGACAACACATTCATTATCGTCAGTTCAGATAATGGAGGTTTAGTGCGGAGGTCTGGCGGAACCGTTACCGATAATTTCCCGCTTCGGGAAGGCAAGCAGGATATTCATGAAGGGGGAGTCCGTATCCCGTTTATCGTTCGTGGGCCCAATGTTCCCAGGAACTCGGTCTGTGAAACGCCGATCTCGCTGATCGACCTCTATCCAACCTTTGTGGATCTCGCCGGGCTGCCGCCATCGGACAACGAGAAGCTGGATGGATGCAACATCCGTCCGTTGTTTGAGGGAGAGGATTCCATTGCCCGGTTTGCGGACGGAACGCCGCGCGAAAGCATCTTTTTTTATTTTCCTATCGAACTGTCATCATCATCCGCCATGCGCAAAGGGCCGTGGAAGATCTACCGCAATCTTGCACCTGGTAACAACAAGGATCCATTGGTGGCGCTATACCGGCTCTACAACGAAGACGGCTCCATGGCCGATGTTGGTGAAAAGGAAAACCTGGTGGAGAAGATGCCGGAGCTGACCAACCGGCTGCTGGCCGAACTCGATGCATTTCTGGGTGAGGCAGGCGTGTCGCATCCCTACTTGAACCCGGGAATTGAAAGCCATCCCGGGCAGGATCGGGTTCCTGCCGTGACGGCCCGTGGTGACGAGGGCGACCGGATCTGGGTCGAGGTCGAGACCGGCAAGGATAAATCCAAAATCGTAGAGGCCAAGCTGCTCTATACGGTGAACGGCGGAAAGTTCGAGGCATCGCGCGGTCGCCGCGAAATGTGGTTCGAGGAGCCGGCAACCATTAAGGGCGGGCGCATCGAGAGCACGGTTCCTCCGGGTACCTCCCATGCCGCCTTTTGCATGAGGGACAGCGAAGGTTTCCTTGTGATGTCAGAAGAGCTGCCGAGCTATCGAGAAATGTCATCGAGCAACTCGGATTCTTCCTATGCAAAGCACACCTATCCCTTCCGTCCAGGGCTCTTTGCCCTGATCAAGCTGGGTGATGAGGCCAGAAAGGTTATGCTTGAGCGTGACGGCAATTCCGATAAAGCACTCCGCTCGGCTCTGGTGAAAGCCAAGAAACTGTACGACGCCGGCGAGGGGTCGGATGACGACTACTACAACACCATTCGCGACCTCCGTAACTCAATCCGCGACCTGAAGGGCGTTGTTCCGCAGGCCGATAATTATTATCTCAACCTGTTCCGTCAGGGCGGGGCATTTTAATGCTGTTAGGAGACTGAAAAATGAAAAGAAACGTAACTTCCATATTTATGATGAGCCTTTGTCTGGTGTCGTTGGTTTTGGAATCCAACGCGTTGAAGGTGAACAGCCGGGGGCCGCTGCTGAACGACCCCGCACGCGAACAGGAATTCATGGACTGGGGCCTGGGCATGTTTGTCCACTGGTCGCACGATTCTCAGCTGGGCTCGGTGATCAGCCATTCGATGGTGGGGGCATCGGACAAATATCTAGACCGCTTCGTCAACGAGCTTCCAAAAACCTTCAACCCGAAAAAGTATGATCCCGATGAATGGATGGAGATCGCCAAGCTGGCAGGCGTGAAATACATGGTGCTGACCACGAAGCATCATAGCGGCTTTTGCATGTGGGACACCAAGACTACTGAGTTCAATATCATGAACACGCCCTATGGGAAGGACATCGTGAAGGACTACGTCGATGCCTGCCGCCGGCATGGAATCAAGGTGGGTTTCTATTTCTCGCCGGAGGATTTTTATTTCCAGCGCAAGCATGGGTTTGAAGTCCGGCGCGTCGGACGTACGGCAGAGGAAAAGGCCATTATTGGGGACTATAATCGCAGGCAGCTGGATGAACTGTTCGGGAACTATGGCGAGATCGACGTCATCTTTTTCGATGGAGGAGAAAAGGAAGAGCTGACGCAATATATCCATAAGAAGCAACCGAAGTGCCTCGTAACCCGGGGCGAAATGGAAACGCCGGAGCAGCGGTTGCCGAAGGAGCCGATGCCGGGGCCGTGGGAATCGTGCTTTACGCTAGGCAACCAGTGGCAGTTTAAGCCCACGAATGATGACTACAAGACCGGCGGGCAGCTGATCAATATGCTGATCGAAACGCGCGCCAAGGGCGGTAACCTGCTGATCAACGTGGGGCCAGAGCCTTCGGGCATCATTCCGTTTGAGCAGGAGCGCCGCTTCCGCGAACTGGCTTTATGGATGTTTATTAACGACGAGGCGATCCACGGTGTACGTCCCTGCAAGGTGGTGGGCGAAGGTAAAAACTGGTATGCGCAGTCCAAGGACGGGAAGTCGGTTTATGTTTTCCTGGCCGAATTCTCGGATAAGAAAAAACTGAAGCATGGCGAGCGCAAAGAGGTGCTGCTCAAAGAGCTGAAGGCCACGCCCAAAACCGCCATATCCGTATTAGGCCATAACGGCAAAGTGCTGGAATATAAAAAGACCGCGGATCCGAAACCGACCTTCAAGCAGACTTCCAAAGGATTGGAAATCTCCATCATGCGGGCTCAACGGATCTATAACAACAAGGCCTGGCCGAATACGGTGGTGGTTAAACTCGATAACGTAGAATTCAAATAGGGTGGATATATGAAACTAAGAAATTTAACGGTCAGTTTTCTGGTGGTCGTCATGTCCATCGTGAGTACAGGTTGCGCGGCTGTAGATCAGGCTTTATCCCGCAACTCATCGGTTTTCAATGTTAAAAAATTTGGCGCGGTTGGAGACGGAGTCGCGATGGATACGGTTGCCCTGCAGGCCGCAATTGATGCATGCACAACAGCAGGGGGAGGCACGGTGTGGGTGCCGGTAGGAAAGTACCCGATCGGAACACTTCAACTGAAAAGCAATATAACGCTTTCACTGGATCATGGTGCAACCATCATGGGCAGCCAGGATATGAAGGACTATCCCATCGATCAGCTGCTGCCATCGCGGGAGGGCAATTCCGAATGCCTTCTCTATGCAGAGGATGCGGTTAATATACGGCTTGAAGGCCTCGGCGTGATTGATGGTCGTGGCCACCCGGAGTTTTTTCCAAAACGGGCGGGGCCCGGCGGCAAAGACAACCGCCCGCGGTTGATCCGGTTTGAGAACTGCCGGAATGTGACGTTTTCGGGGCTCACCTACAAAAACCCGGCGTTCTGGGGGATTCATCTGGTTGATTGCAAAGAGGTGCTCTTCAGTGGTGTGTCGGTGCGGATGCGGAACAATCATTCGAATAATGACGGTCTTGATCTTGATGCCTGTGAAAATGTTCTGATTGAAAACTGCGACATCATTTCCGGTGATGATGCCATCTGTCTGAAGAGCACGCTGGGGCCCTGTCGGAACATAACCGTCCGGAACTGCAGGGTTTCAAGTAATACTGCGGCTCTGAAATTCGGCACCTCGTCCTATGGCGGCTTTATCGATATTGATGTAAGCAACTGCTATTTTTATGACTGTCCAATGGGCGCGATCAAGTTGCAGTCCGTCGACGGTGGTCAACTGGAGAACGTGTCGATTTCCCGGATTGTGATGGATGAGGTGGGTTGCCCGATCTTTATTCGGCTGGGTAACCGCGGGCGCACCTATACAAAGAATACCAAAACAGGTTCGTATCAGGGGCCGGATGTGAATCCGGAAGGAGCCGGGGTCGGAAGTATTAAAGGTATCCACATCAGTGAGGTGGTTGCAACGGTGGTCATTGAGGATCGCGAAAAGGCGGCCCGGGCGCATTATAAAAAACTGAAGGTGGATACAACGCCGGGTATAACGGATCAGGAAAAGGCGAAGGCGGGCCCCATCATGATTACAGGCATTCCGGATTATTATGTCGAAGACGTGGTTCTGGAAAATATTCAGATTTCCTATCCCGGCCATGGAACCGAAGAAGATGCTCAGCGCGAAGTGGCCGAAGACATTGCCCGCTACCCGGAGCAGTTTTTCTTCGGCGTGCTGCCTTCGTGGGGCGCTTATATCCGACATGCAAAGAATGTTGAATTCAGGAATGTCAATCTAAGCACCCGCGAGACGGACGAACGGAAGAAAACCGTTCTGGTTGATGTCGAAGGTTTTTCTGAAATTAACAGCGCAAGGTAAGAGGGCTTCCCGGAGGCCTGATATAGGAGTCAGTATGAAATTATTTTGGAGTAAACGCGTTGTTGTATCTTTGCTGCTTGGTTGTGCGGTTGCGCTTCCGGTGATGGCAAACGGTTTGGATCGGCCGAACATCCTTTTCATCTTTGCAGATGATTGGGGCTGGGGTGATCTGGGTTGCCATGGACATCCATACGTCAAGACGCCGAACATCGACCGGCTGGCAGAGGAGGGTACCGACTTCCAGCGCTTCACGGTAGCCAGCGGGGTCTGCTCGCCGAGCCGTACGGCAGTGGTGACCGGCCACTTCCCCGCGCGCCACAATATTGACGGCCACTTCGCCTGGGTGCCGAGCAATGCCAAACGAAATATGCCCGACTGGCTCGCGCTCGACGCGCCGTTCCTGCCCCGCATGCTGAAAGAGGGCGGCTATGCCACCGCCCACTACGGCAAATGGCACCTTTCCAACAACATGATCCCCGATTCCCCGGCGCCGGGCGAATACGGCTATGACCATTTCGGTGCGTTTAACTGTTCCGGCGAGCAGATGCCGTGGCATGAAGATGCCGAAAATGCCATCGCCTTCATGGAGAAAAGCCGTGAAGCGGGTAAACCGTTTTTTATCAATGTATGGATGCATGAACCGCATACGCCGCATCATACCGTGCCGAAATACCGCTGGCGGTTCCCGGAGCTGGAAGAGGCGGACAACATCTACGCTTCTATTTTGTCGCATGCCGATGACCGTGTCGGGGAAATGCTCGATGCGCTGGACCGTTTGGGGCTCGCCGACAACACGCTCGTGATCTTCAGCTCGGACAACGGTCCGGCCCGTGCTTCGGCGGAGACGAAGCCTGAGCTATTGTACGATTCCGCGACGGGTTCCGGTTTCGGGCGGGGGGCATCTAAAGGAATCACAGGCGGACGCAAAGGCTATAAGGCGTCGCTGTTTGAGGGGGGTATCGGCGTGCCGTTCCTGGTTCGCTGGCCGGGAAAAGTGGCGGAGGGGAAGGTGGATGACATGTCGCTTATCTCCGCAGTCGATCTCCTGCCCACGTTCTGCGAGATTGCCGGGGTCGATCTGCCGAAAGGGTATCAGCCGGACGGCGTCAGCCAGGTGAAAACGCTGCTGGGAGAAATGGTTCCGGTGCGTGCAAAGCCGTTGTTCTGGAAATATCCTTCGCGCTGGCCGGGCTCAGACAGCAAACCCGATCACTGGGTTTCATTCGCTGTGGTGGATCAAACCTGGAAGTTGGTGAGCAACGATGATCACGGTTATGTCGAGCTATACGACATTGCCAACGACCCGTACGAACAAACCGATCTGAAGGAGCAGCAGCCGGAAACCGTGGCGCAGTTGCTCAAAAAGTTGAAGTCCTGGCGGAAAACCCTCCCCGCGGGGCCGACAGGCGATGTGTTTTCGGCATTGCGTGACTAACCCTGCGGTCACGGACAGGTTGGTGTATTGGACGCTATCCTACAAATACAGGATATGCGTGGACCAGCCATGGGGTTAGTCTATTGGGGTCATAACCGGATTTATATTCGTGGAGATTAGTTGAATGGATAAACGTATTTTAAATTTTGTCTGCATTGTGATGATTGCCGCGGCTTCATGTGAAGCGGCCTACCAGCATGGAATGACGATGATCAAACCTTCGGAGCAGTGGCGGGAGGCGTTACCGACCGGCAACGGTATGATCGGCGCTTTGGTGTATGGCTCCGTGAATGAAGAGCGCATTTTATTCAACCATAATAAGCTGTGGTATCAGGGCAGAATTGGTGAACTTCCGGATGTTTCGGGCGAGTTGCCGGTGGTTCGGAAACTTATGCTGGATGGAAAGTACCGCGAGGCAAATGAGCACTATAGGAAGAAGCTAAGGGAGTTGGGTTTTGACAGTGCCCTTGCACGTTACCACCCGGCTTTAGATATGCTCGTCACGACCGATACCGTTAAAATGTTTGAAGACTATGCCCGTACGGTGGATTTCGAAACGGGCGAAGTGGAGGTAAAATGGCGCGATGGCGAAATCCGTTTTTCAAGAAAACTGTTTGTATCTATTCCGGATGATATTTCCGTGATGTCGATCTCGTCTGACAAGACGGGATCTGTAGGCGGCAGTGTTACACTTGATATTCACGATCTGGAAGATTCGATTGGACAGGACGGGAAGTGGTTTGATCCGGGCTTTACCTACAACACGGTCGTGGATGGTGAGTTTGTCGTATTCCGCGCAGATGGTTCCGACGGAGGGGAGTTCGGCGGGGTGCTGCGTGTACTCGCAAAAAACGGAACGCTGGAGCCTGACCTTAAGGCGATTCGTTTTTCCGACACGGATGAGGTTGTGCTCATTGTTGGTTTTTTTGCGAACGAGCCGGCGGACACCGCTGTGCCGCGTTTGAAAAAACAGCTGGCCGCATTGGATGGGGATTACGATGCGCTCCTTAGCCGGCATGAGCCGTTGCACCGCAAAAAGTTCAATGCCATGGGGGTAAATATTAATCTGTCCGGTAAGCAGGATACCCCGAATGAATACCTGCTGCTCGATGCTTACCGGAACCCGGCGTCCACGGAACTGGTTCAACGACTCTTCGATTATGGCCGCTATCTGCTGATTTCAAGCAGCCGTGCGGGAGGCTACCCTGCCGGGCTTCAGGGCATTTGGAATGGGGACTATCGTCCGCCGTGGGGTGGTTTGTACGGGATCAATGAAAACCTGCAGATGACCTACTGGCAGGCGCTGCCGGGTAATATGGAAGAATCCATGATGGCGTTCTATGACTACTTTGACAGCCATCTGGATGAATTCCGGCACAACGCGAAGCAGCTGTGGGGTTGTCGGGGAATCTATATTCCGCCGTTTATGTCGCCCGAATCCGGCGTGATGCGCCACACAGCACCCCATGTGATGTACTGGACGGATGCTGCCGGCTGGCTGGCCTCGTTCTATTATGACTATTATCTTTTCACCGGTGACGAGGATTTCCTGAGAAATCGTGCAATTCCATTCATGAAAGAGGTCGCCTTGTTTTATGAGGACTACATCGTCAAAGACGAAAACGGAAAGAACATGATCTTTCCGTCGCAGTCTCCGGAAAATCAGCCGGCGGATAAAATGATTGAGGATCCGAAAAGCGGACGCATCTATAAGATTAAGGTTCAGATTAACTCCACCATCGCGATCGCGGTCTCCAAAGAGGTGTTTCATAATATGGTGGAAGCTTGCGAACTGCTCGGAGTCGAACGAGACGGCGTGAAGCGTTGGAAAAAAATGCTGGCTGATATGCCGGACTATCAGGTGAACGAAGACGGCGCGATCCGTGAATGGATGCATCCGGACTTTAAGGATAATTATGAGCATCGTCATCAGTCCCACATCTATCCGCTGTTTCCCGGTAATGAAGTGACAGAGGAATCCAATCCGGAAATCTACGAAGCGTGCCGCGTGGCCATCGAGAAGCGGCTGGTCATCGGTCTGAAATCGCAGACGGGCTGGTCGCTGGCGCACATGGCCAATGTCTACGCCAGGCTGGGGGATGGTGATCGTGCACTGGAAGCCTTGAATATTCTGTCGCGCTGCTGCCTGGGGCAGAACCTGTTCACCTATCATAACGATTGGCGCAAGATGGGTGTAACGATGAATCATAACTATGGACGTTCAGCTCCATTCCAGATGGATGCGAACTTCGGTATTCCGGCAGCTGTGATGGAAATGCTCTGTGGTTCAACGCCCGACATGCTGCGTATCCTTCCGGCCTTACCGACGCAATGGAGTTCCGGAGAATTCAACGACATGCTGACCCGCACCGGCACCCGGACATCTGCAAGATGGGATATGGAGAAAAAAGAGATCGTTCTCGCTCTGCATGCTGAACGGGACGCTCTGTTTGATATCAAGTTTCACGAGCGTGTTGCTGAGTTGGAATCCAATCGTCCAGAAGCCGTCGGTTCTTCAGCATATGGTGAGCATTACCGCCGAGTGAAACTGAGCAAAGGGGAAGAAGTTCGAATGCGCGTGTTGTTCTAGGTTAAATGGGTCGTGTGCGGGAACTCAGGAATTATATCCTGTTTATTATGATTCTGTTGCTGGAGGAAGCAACCGGCACCTTCCGATACGTATGATAACCGGCGGCCATGCGCCAAAACGCGCATTACAAATGCCTCGCGGTTGGAGCGGTGGCTGCACAACTGGCCAGGCATGTTCATCCACCGGGGACCTTCCTGTCTGGACGGGATTGAAATCAGCTGGACTGGCAAGCGCATTCGCACGACCACTCGGGGTGGCTTGATGAGATGCCGAAGAAGGCCTTTAACTCCACTTACATGTTTTCCGAAGGTCGGAAAAAATGCTGAATTTTCCGCACGGTTCCTGCCAGGGAACCGGTCTTTTTGGGCCGAAACTGCTTCCCTCATTGATTTCTTTAAATTTATTGTAGAGGAAATAAGAGATTAACAGGGTAACTGTAAGATTAGTGGTCATCTGAAGCGATACTGCTATATATGCCACTTGTTTTATGGGTGGTATTTTTACTGCTGAACGACATAAATCTCTTAATAGGTAATATATTATATGAAAACAGCATTTTTTAATCGGGTGGATCCAGTAGGGAATACAGATATGGTTGATCAGGTCTATGCTGATCGACAGCAGGTGGTTGCCGGTATATCCGATTTATACCCCGTTTTGATCACCCCTGATAATTTTGAAGATGAACTCGAAAACCTGACTGATTTGGAAGTGATCTTCTGTACCTGGCGCATGCTAGAGCTTACCGAAGAACAGATTGACCGTTTGCCTAACCTGAAAGCGGTATTCTATGCCGCCGGGTCGGTGAAGGATTTTGCTGCGCCCTATCTGCAGCGGGGAATCAAAGTGTGCAGCGCCATTGAGGCAAACGGGGTTCCGGTTGCTGAGTTTGCGTTGGCGCAGGTTTTGTTGGCAGGCGCAGGTTTCTGGCGCAACAGCCGGGAGTGTGTGGACGAAGCTTCAACGTTCATGGGATCGAATCATCGTGGACATGGGAATTATGATAATCGCGTTTCAATTCTAGGAAACGGGACCATTTCCACGCACCTGCAGAATATGCTGTCGCACCATAATCTGGACGTTGTTGTTGTGCCTTCCCGCGAAGTCAATCGCACGGTTTCGCTGGAAGAGGCCTTTTCAACATCCGTTGCGGTGGTGAACCTGTTTCCGGATCGAGATGATAATGCCGGTGTTTTTGATGGCAAGCTCTTCGCCAGTATGATGGATAGTGCGTCCTTTATTAATGTAGGCCGGGGGCGCCAGGTGAATGAAGCGGAGCTGATCCAGGTCATGAAAGATCGTCCTGATCTGACGGCTTTGCTGGATGTTCAGTATCCGGAACCGCCGGTTGATGAATCGGAATTCTATGCGCTTCCGAATGTCCTTCTGAGCGGTCATTTAGCAGGCTCGAAGGGAACGGAATTCCGCCGCATGGCCGACTATATGGTGGATGAATTTAAGCGTTTGCAAGCGGGCATGCCTCTGCAGCATGAAGTTGCGCTGGAAACTGTTCTGGCCATGGCCTAATTGGATTTAAGGGAAAGGGTGGGACCAAGATGTTGAAAACAGGAATATGTTCAATCACCATGCAGCAGTTGGAACCGGCCGCTTTGGTGAAGTTGGTTAAACAGTCCGGGCTTGAAGCCATTGAATGGGCTGGAAATGTCCATGTGCCGCCCGGGGACCTTCAACTGGCCGCTGATGTCCGAACGATGACTGAAGAGGCCGGCCTGGAAGTCTCGTCATATGGGTCCTATTGGAAAGTGGTCGATCAGGACGGAAAACCGGATTCTTTTTCTCCGGTTCTGGAGAGCGCGCTTGCTCTGGGTACGGATACGATTCGAATCTGGGCCGGACACAAACCTTCTGATGCCGTGACGCCCGAAGAGCGTGAACTGATTATTGAAGGCATAGGGAATGCACTGAAAATGGGTGAGGAGCACGGGATTAAACTTGGCCTCGAGTTTCATGCCAATACACTTTCTGACAGCAATTCCGCAACCTGCGACCTGTTGGATGAGATTCAGCATCCTAACCTGTTTACTTATTGGCAACCCATTTATTGGCTGACTGATCCTGAATATCGTCTGACGGGGCTGAAACAACTGGCCGACCGTGTACTGAACCTGCACGTGTTCCACTGGATGTTCAGTCCGGGAGCAGGATCCTGGGGCGAATCAACAGATCGCCGCCCTCTGGAGGAAGGTTCCGAAGACTGGAAGGTGTACTTCAGCGTTCCACTCGCACCGGCCATTCAACACTATGCATTAATTGAATTTGTGCGGAATGATGACCCGGAACAGTTTCTGCGGGATGCTTCGGCTCTGAAGCTGTGGCTGAGTGAAAAAAAGGCTCAGCCCTTGGAAGTCTGATTTCTCCAGACGAATCATGAACCGGCAGAGAAAAAGCCGAATGGTTGAAAGCACGATACGTGGGAAGTACGAATGATTAAATCGCAGTTTCAACTTAGTGGGGATGTGAAACACTCCAAAACCCTGGGGGCATTCGATGAAAGAAAACCTGAGGTCTATGTAGAAGAAATCTCAGGAACTTCCTTCATTGCTTCTGCACCGGGGTTGGAACCGGGAACCTATACTGTTGAAATTGATCTCGTGGAGTCTGTGCTCGACGGCGAAGGCCAGCGGAGGATGGATATTCAGTGCGGAAGGACCTGGCTGGCAAAGGATCTGGATATCGTGAAAGCATCAGGAGGATTCAAACAGCCTTACTGCGTTTCCGGCGTGGTGGAACATTTGGGTGATGCCCAGCGAGGACCACTTGCGGTTCAGTTTGAAGGCCGGGTTCAGGAAGCCAAATTTAATGCGATCACCGTGAAGAATGAAAGCGGGGACGTGGTAGCTCATGTATTGGCCAAAGATATGGCCGAAGCGGTCGATCCCTCCTCCCGCATTGTTCCTGAAGTAGATGAAAAACCGATCTATAATGATGCTGCACAACCCTTGGAACAGCGGGTGGACGACCTGATCCGCCGCATGTCGCTCAAGGAAAAGATTGATCAGCTGGTGAACGCCGCCGGCCAGATTGAGCGGCTGGATGTGCCCGGCTATGACTACTGGAACGAATGCCTTCATGGCGTGGCACGAAACGGATATGCAACCGTTTTTCCACAGGCCACCGGCCTGGCGGCCATGTGGGATGAAGACCTGATGTTCAAGGTGGCCGACGCCATCTCCACGGAAGCGCGTGCCAAGTTTAATGCGCTCGGCAAGGTGCCGACTTATCATCGCAACCAGGGATTGACCATGTGGTCGCCCAATATCAACATCTTTCGCGATCCGCGCTGGGGTCGCGGGCAGGAAACATACGGAGAAGACCCGTACCTGACCACGCAACTGGGAAACCAGTTTATCAAGGGCCTCCAGGGGGATAAAGAGACGCTGAAGGTTGCGGCGTGCGCCAAGCACTATGCGGTGCACAGCGGCCCCGAACCGGGACGCCGTTCTTTTGAATCGAAAGTCACAGAGCGTGATCTTTACGAAACCTATCTGCCGCACTTCGAGGCCGCCGTGCGTGAAGCCGCGGTTGAATCTGTAATGGGTGCGTACAACAGCCTTTATGGCGAACCCTGCAATACCAATCATTTTCTCCTAACCGAACTGCTGCGCGATAAATGGGGCTTCGACGGCCATGTGGTTGCCGACTGCGGAGCCATTCGGAGTATCTATGCGCATCATCGTTTTGTAGAAACCGCTGAAGAAGCGGTTGCCGGGGCCGTGAAGGCCGGATGCGACCTGGATTGCGGCGTCACGTTCGGCAGCCTGCTGACTGCCCGCAAGGAAGGCCGGATTACCGATGAAGAGATTGATCTGGCCCTGCATCGCCTGCTGCGTACCCGCTTCCGTCTGGGTATGTTCGATCCGGTCGAGGACAATCCGTGGTCGAAGATTACGCTTGAGCAGAACGATTCCCCGGAGCACAAAGCGCTCGCGTTGAAGGCGGCGGAAGAATCGCTGGTGCTGTTGAAAAACGACGGCATCCTGCCGCTGAACAAATCTACGTTAAAGAAGGTGGCGGTCATTGGCGCAAACGCTGACTCGGTTGATGCGCTGCTCGGCAACTATCACGGCGATCCGTCCGCACCGGTTACCTTCCTTTCAGGAATCAAAACAGCTCTGGGTGACGGGGTGAAGGTGAGAGTGGCAGAGGGGTGCCCGCTGGCGATGCCGAAGGAGAACCCGGAATTCAATCCCGCCATGTTCGAAAATGCTGTTGCATTAGCTTCAGAGGCCGATGTGGTGCTCTATTTCGGCGGCATCAGCGGGGAGCTCGAAGGCGAGGAAATGCCGGTCAAAATGGAAGGCTTCAATGGCGGCGACCGAACCCGCATCGAACTTCCGCCCGTGCAGACCGCGCTGCTGAAAGAGCTGTATGTCACCGGGACTCCGGTTGTATTCATCAACTGCAGTGGGGGAGCGGTTGCATTCCCGTGGGAAGCGGAGAATCTCCCTGCCATTTTGCAGGCTTGGTATCCGGGGCAGGCGGCCGGAACCGCCGTTGCCCATCTACTGTTCGGCGATGCCAACCCGTCCGGCAAACTGCCGGTTACCTTTTATCGCGCCACCGAAGATCTGCCGCATTACTACGACTATAAAATGGAAAACCGCACCTACCGCTTCTTCGAAGGCGAAGTACTTTATCCTTTTGGTCATGGCCTGGGTTATACTGAATTTGAATATGGCGAATTAAACGCGACGGAAGCCGAAGGGAAATTCCGGGTGTCGTTTGAACTGACCAATGCGGGGGCCGCTGATGGATCGGAAGTGGTGCAACTCTATGTGCGTCATCTCGACTCATCGGTATCACAACCGATTCATAGCCTTGCAGCTTTCCAACGGGTGGAACTATCCGCTGGGGAGAGCGCCGCGATGGAGCTGGAGTTTGCTGCCGACGCCCTGCGCCATTGGGATGAGGGGCGCGGAGCATATGTGGTTGTACCGGGCGGATTTGAAGTGCAGGTCGGTTCCTCTTCCGTCGATATCCGGCAGATGCTTCAACTCAAGGTTTAATAGCGCAAAGATTTTAAAATTCACGAGGGCCATCGGAAACTGCTGGGAGAAGCTCAGAGTTTCTGGTGTTTAACAGGGGATAGGAATAAAATGAGTGTTTTTGATTATATTGTAATTGGCGTTTACCTGGTCTTCATGCTGTCGCTGGGGCCGATCTATAAAAGCTTCAGTAAAACGGCCTCCGACTTTTTTCGCGGTGGCGGCGGCATGCTCTGGTGGGTGGTCGGGAGCAGTGCCTTCATGACCCAGTTTTCTGCGTGGTCGTTTACCGGCGGCGCAGCTAAAGCTTATGAGACAGGAACCTTTTTTCTGATTTTGTTCGCCTGCAATGCCATTGCCACGTTGACCACGGTGCTGTTTACGGTGGCTCGTTTCCGCCAAATGCGTGTGATCACGGCGGTGGAAGCCATCCGCAAGCGCTTCGGTAACACCAGCGAGCAGATATTCAACTGGCTGCCGCTCTTTTTTAATACCTTCTTCGGGGGCATCATGCTCTATACGATCTCGGTCTTTATGTCCGGGGTTTTCGAAGTGCCGATGGTGCCGATTATTTTGATCCTGGCCGCGGTAACGATTGTCATGACGCTGCTCGGCGGGTCCTGGGCGGCTACGGCTGGTGACTTTGTTCAGATGATGGTTGTATTGGTCATTACGTTCATTATGACCGGGTTGACGCTGGGACATAAAGATATTGGCGGTGTATCCGGTCTGATGGAAAAAATGCATGCACTCACACCGTCAGACTGGACGCTGTTTGAGCGCCCCAGTGTGATTATCACCTTCACGATACTGCTGTTGATCAACCAGATTATTTTTGCTAACAGCATGCAGACCGGGGCGGCGCGGTACCTGTTTGTTAAAGACGGTCACGATGCTAAAAAGGCCGCCTGGATGTCCGTGGTTGGCTTTGTGCTCCTGCCGGCCATCTGGATTGTTCCGGCGATTGGCGCATCGATTATTTTCCCGGATCTGGCGAGCATGTATCCCCAGCTCAACAATCCGAATGAGGCGGCCTATGTGGCGATTGCCAAAGAACTGCTGCCTCCGGGGCTGCTCGGCCTGTTGGTTTGCGGTATCTTTGCGGCCAGTCTGACCTCGATGAACAGTATGCTGAATACCTTTTCCGCTGGGTTTGTGCGTAACTTCTGGATTCGTGTGGTGGACAAGGAAACCAGTGAGACCAAACAGATTCTGGTCGGACGTATCTTTATTCTGGTGTACGGCTTGGTCTGGACAGGGGTTGCACTGCTCTTTTCTCGGATTCAGGGGCTGGAGCTTTTCGACCTTATTCTATTGGCCTCGGCCGCCCTCGGCCTGCCGGCTGCGCTGCCGATGCTCTACGGCATGTTTGTGAAAAAAGTGCCGGCATGGTCCGGTTGGTCCACGATGGTCGTCGGTTTTGCAGTATCCGTCATTCTGCATTTCGGCTTTACCGAATGGGGCTGGCTGGATCTCCTGCGTAATTCCTGGGATGCGGACCTGCCCTTAAATGATCGGGAACTCGGCGATCTCAAAATTGCGTATACAACGGGGATCATTGCCGCTTCCTGTACCGTGTGGTTCTTCTTTACATCCATTTTCTATAAGTATTCGAGCAAGGCATACATTGAGCAGGTGGATGAATTTGTGACGGAAATGAATACTCCGATCAACCGTGCCCAGGAACATGAGCCCGAGTATGAATGCGACAGCCGCCAATATTTGGTATTGGCGAACCTTTGTCTGGTCTACGGCGGACTAACGCTGCTGCTGCTGCTGGTCCCGAATGATCTCCCGGCCCGCATGCTGGTACTGGCTTGCGGCGGTATTGTCGTGGTGGTCGGTGCCGTACTACGTGTTTTAGGTAAAAAGAGAGCAGCCCGTACTGCGTCATTCAGGAAATAATCATATGAAATCATCATTTATTGCTGCCGCCCTTGTGGCGGCTACGGTCTGTTTTGCTGCCCCTGAACCGAAGGATATGTACGCCAATTTGGCCAACTGGGAACAGGACGCCGCGGAGCAGCTTGCCAACCTTGCGAACTGGGACGGATTTTACAAAGATGGGCAACTGCTTGTCCCTGGAAAAGCATCATTCACCTATCCCGATGGGGAAAAGGGCTGGTTCCGTGCAGGCCTCGCCCATCGGCACGACGGTTCCGGCTATTGGAAAAACTTTTATGGCGTCCGCTTCGATCTCTTTTTGGTGGGACGCGTACCGTTCAAAGGTGAAGCGTTCATCGAAACCGCGCCGCGCAAGGTCTACGGCGGCAGCGAGGATGTGGTCGATACCTACACCTCTGCTTTCGGACTGGTGGGCGAGGGCTGGCACACGGTGACCATTCCGCTCAAGTCGTTCAATCTGGAGCAGTCGATGCCCAACATGCTCGAAACCATCAAGACCTTCGGTATCAAGGCCGTGAATGCCGATGGTTCGGACGATATGATCAGTCTACGCAATCCGCAGCTGATCAGGGGCGACATCCTGGCACTGGAAAGTGAAATCCGTTCGGCCTCTGCCAAGGGCGGGGAGGATGTGGTCTATACGCTGAAAGTTTCCAACTGCACCGATAAACCGCAGGTCATCAATCTCGCCCGCCGCGTGCAGGGTAGGGAAGTGATGGAAGCCAAAATCACACCGGCAGAGCTGACGCTCGCCGCCGGCGAAAGCAAAGACGTTGAAGTGCGCGTGACGGTATCCGAACGCGTGGCGCCGGGTGGCCGCGAAGTCCAGACCATTCAGGCCATGGCCAACGGCCGCGATGCCGGAACTATTGAATACATTACGCTGGCCTATCTGGAGCATCCGTACCTGCTGCACACCAAGGAGCGGTGGGACGATATCCGCGAAAAGGCCGCGACGGTCGAATGGGCCAAAGAGGCCGCGCAGAAATACATTGATGATGCGGATGCATGGAAGGTGCCGGAAGTTAACTTCGGCAGGATTTCGCGTCACACCAATCAGGAATATGTCTATCCGCTCAAGGAACACGAAAAAATGTTCGGCTGCACGGTGGCGTATCAGCTGACCGGCGAGATGAAATATGCCGAGAAGGCCGCGCTTTATCTGAAACAGCTGTGCGATCCGGTCAACGGTTATGCGCGCACCCAGGCCGGTGCCGCCGGAAACCTGGTAAAAGAGGGCGGCTTTATGCAGCACGTCGCATGGGGCTATGACACGATCTATAATTCGGGTGCCCTATCTGACGAGGATCACAAAAACATGGCGGCAATGATCCGCCTCTATTCAAAAATCATCGATCAGCATATCAGCCAGGCGGTTTCCGGCAACTGGCAGGTGGCCGAAGCCTTTGGTGCCATTTACGGTGCGTTGGTGATTCAGGATATGGCCTTGGCTAACCGCTTCATCGAAGGTCCCGGCGGATTCTACGAACAGGCGACCCATGGCGTGATGGCCGACGGCTGGTGGTATGAATGCTCGATCGGCTACAACGCCTGGGTTTCCAGCGAGTTCACTCAGTTGGCCCTCGCCATGCAGCCGTGGGGCGTTGACTATGTAGATGCGGCGATTCCTACTTCTTACTCGGTGGAATACAATGTTTTCTCGCAGGATGTGGAAGAGCGTAAAAAGAAGATCTACGGCAAACCCTTCCAGAAATGGGGGCCGGTATATAAACCCTATGTCAAAATCAAGGACATGTGGGACGCCCTGCCGAAGCTGGTAGATTATCAGGGCATGATGTTTGCGAACAACGATTCCACGGAAACCCGCTTTGCGGGCGACGCCTACGAGATGGCCTACTTTGTCTACCGCGACCCGATGTATGCCTCGATCATCAAACAGATCGGCAAGCGCGACCTGCTGTACGGTGTGGCCGAACTTCCTGAAGATACACCTGAGCTGGGTGCGGGCTCGGCTTATGCGGACAACGCCGGCCAGGTGATGCTGCGCTCCACGCAGGAGGAGCCGCGCGAGCGCATTCAGGCGGTGCTTAAGTATGGAACGCACGGCGGATACCACGGCCACTTCGACCGCGTCGGCCTCAACTCGCTGATGCGCTATGGCCGCAGCTTCTACAATCCGGAGCACATTTGGTACAGCTACCCGAACTTTATGTATGCCTTCTTCGTGCAGACCTCGCTGCCGCACAATATGGTGGTGGTCGATATGAAGCAGCAGGAAGCGACGGAGAGCAGGCGACTCCTGTTTGGCGAAGGCGAACTGGCGCAGACCGCGGCGGTGGAAACCAAGGCGCGCTGGTCGAACCCGCCCTATGGGGGCCTGAACTACAGTACGTTCGATGGAACCGTCCAGGACAAGTGCTGGGCCGAAGGGCGCTATCTGCCGCAGCCGGAAAACGAGCCGGTCTACGGCTCCATCGGCGAATGGTCCGACCGGGTTACGCAGCGCCGTGCCATGGCGGTGATGGACGACTATATTGTGCTGGCCGACTATCTCGACGCGCCGGAGGAACATACCTACGACTGCCTCTTTAACATTAAGGGCCTGCTCGGGATCGATGCCGACAAGCTTTCCGAGCCGCGCCACACCGAAAGCATGAATCCCGATCCGATCCTCGCGGCTCAGCTCATCACCGACTGCAGCTGGTACAACACTGAGGGCACCACCAAGGTCAGCTTTGAAACCAAATTCGGGCCGGGTGCCGACAACGCCGGCACCCGCATCGTCGGGCTGGACGGTGTGCTGAAAATGGATGTCTACAACGCGTGGCCGAAACAGCGTGAAGTCATGATCGGCACCCTGCCTGAAGCGCACGGTGTGAACCGCAAATTCTGGTATACCGTCAAGGGCGACGACCAGGTGCTGGCCGAAGGCAAGTTCGGTGCATGGATTCTTGGGCGCGATGAAATCGATGTTTCACTCGATGGCTTGAAGACACTGACGCTCGTCACAAAAACCGATGCGCGGTCAAAGAATAAGAAAACGCTCTTCTGGGGCAATCCCGTGATTGTTTCCAAGGATGGGAAAGAAACGCCGCTCAGTGAACTTGCGATTGCTAAAGATCAGATCGCAGATGTTCCAGAGGTTGGAAAAGATTATTACGGCGGCCCCGTAAAGCTGTCCGGACTTCCAATGGTTGGAACCGTTCCGGCCAACCCGGTGAAGGAAAACGTCGATGGCACCATTACGCTCGATCTGACCAAACTCAACGCCGCACGTTTCAAGGCCTTTGTCGGTGGCGACTATCCGCTGGGCAACGAAGCCGAGCGCCGCAAGTCGCTTTCGTTCCGTACCACTGGAAAACAGGCGCAGTACCTGACCGTGGTTGAGCCGTATGAAGCTGATCCTGTGGTTGAAAAAGTGACAGCAGATTCTGCCAACGAACTGACCGTTGAATTGAAAGACGGCCGCACGCATAAACTGCAGTTCCAGGGATTGGAAAAAGGCGAAAACCTCCAGGTTCTTGTGAAAGAGTTTAAAGGCGGAAAACTGGTTCGTGAAGAGACGCATAAATAAAATAGATCTGCTTGTCGTCGGCTTGCTGGTTACCGGGTTGGTTCAGGCCCGGGAACAGATGGATTTGAGCGGTTCCGGTTGGAAACTCTGGCGGGATACAGAAGCGGCCTGGCAGCATGAGCCGCTTTTTGCGCCGCCGGTTAACCTGGCGGAAGTGCCGGAATTCCCGCCGACGGGCGGATGGGACGCGCTGGCCGGCGCGACTGCGCTGGATGTTTCTGTTCCCGGAACAGTAGTGGAATATGCGTTTGAAAATCCGGATGTGGATGAAACGCGCGCGTCCAACCTGTACGAGCAGTTCCTGGGCGTTAGCTGGTGGAGTCGCTCCGTTGCGGTGCCGGAATCCTTTGCCGGCAAGCGGCTGATCCTGAAGTTTGAAGCGGTGCGGCAGCGGGCCGAGGTTTTCGTAAATCAACAGCTCGTCGCCTACGATGTGGTCGGCTATACCCCGTTTGAGGTGGACCTGACCGATCAGGTTAAGCCGGGCGAAACCTTCACGCTGGATGTTCGCGTAACCAATCCCGGCGGCAACTATGACTGGGAAGACTTCCGGCAGTTTAAGTGGGGGGACTATGTGCTGCCCTACGGCCATGCGTTCGGCGGCATTACCGGCGATGTCCGCCTTGAAGCGGTGGAGCCGATCTATCTTGAAGATGTTTATGTGCAGAATACGCCCGAGCCGAAGCGTGTCGTGGTGCATGCAACACTCCGCAATACGCAGGCGGATTCCGATTCGACCGACCTGCAGGTTCGTGTGTACGAGAAAGAGAATCCTGAAAAGGTGGTCTTTTCCAATGTTCGGAAATCGGTGCAGGTCAATCCCGGCGACCAGACGGTTGAAATCGCGGTCGATGCGCCGGAGGCAAAACTTTGGGATTTGCAGCATCCGAACCTGTACATGGTGGATGTCCAGTTGGTTCAGGATGGGAAGCAGACCGACGGGGTTGCAATACCTTTTGGATTCCGCTGGTTTGAAGTGGATGGAATTGGAGAAAATGCGCTGTTCCGCCTGAATGGAAAACGCATGGTGGTTCGCACCGCGATCAGCTGGGGCTATTGGCCGGTCAATGTCTACACGCCGACGGCAGCGCTGGCGGAGCAACAGATTCGCACCGCTCAGGAGCTGGGGCTGAATATGCTCGATTTCCATCGCGGCATCGGGCAACCGCTGGTGCTCGATAAGGCCGACGAAATGGGGCTGCTCTATTACGCCGAGCCGGGCGGATATATTGCCGGCGGAACCGATCCGTTCGCCCAGCAGCTGGCGCGCGAAAAACTGTTCCGCATGATCAAGCGCGACCGCAGTCATCCTTCGCTGGTGATTTACAACATGGTCAATGAACAGTGGGATTTCTTCGGCGCGGACAAAGATCCGGAGATGCGCGAAGTGTTTAAGAAAGACATTGCCGCTGCGCACGCCATTGATCCGAGCCGCATCATCACTTTTGCCTCAACGTGGTCGGAACCCGGTGAGCATGAGCAGTTCACTAAGCTCCACATGCGGCCTTTCGACGATCAGCTCCATTTCACCGGCTGGTGGGATCTGCACCGCGCCAACGGGCCCGAAACCTGGCGCGATGCATTTTATCGCGGGCCGGAAGATCATTTCATGCACACCGATAATGCCTCCGAGATCGTCTTCTGGGGCGAAGAGGGCGCCGTGTCCGCGCCGCCGCGCATGGCGTTGCTGAAAAAGGATTTCGAAGCGGAGCCGCGGTTGGGATTCGATGGTGCTATCTACCTGCACTGGTATGATTTGATGGATGACTTTCTTACCCGTAAAAAACTGCGCGATGTGTTCCCTGATGTGGACACGTTCACCAAAGCGCTCAGCGAGGTCAGCTTTGTCCATCAGGGACGCAAGATCGAGGATTTCCGCATTTGTGACTTCAACGACGGCTACACCGTCAACGGCTGGGAAGCGCAGCCGTTTGAAAACCACTCCAGCGTGGTCGATATTTTCCGCCATCCGAAATCGGATCCATCGATTATTTCCTATTACAACCAGCCGTTCTACATCGCCGTAAAAATTCGCGGTCAGGTGAACCGGCTTCCGGCGAAGCCGACGGTGGACTTTTATGTGGTCAACGAGGTGGATCTCAAGGGGCCGCACTCGCTGGAAATTAAAGCCGTTGCTCCGGATGGAAAAGTGGTGTTCACCAAAACGCAGGCGGTCGAGCTGGCGGGCGGCGACACCTATGGCCAGCTGCTGGTGCGTGATGTCGAGGTGGCGATGGCAGGACTGCCCGGAGA
This sequence comes from Pontiellaceae bacterium B12227, assembly GCA_029432775.1. Classification (GTDB taxonomy): domain Bacteria; phylum Verrucomicrobiota; class Kiritimatiellia; order Kiritimatiellales; family Pontiellaceae; genus Pontiella. The sequence goes on from JAROAZ010000005.1 coordinate 160,188, forward strand.
ATATCGGGTGGAAGCGTGCCTGCTGGATAAGCAGGGCGCGGTAAAGGCCAAAGGGTTTGATACCGTGGTGACGGTGGACTGGAAATCTTCCTCCATTTCCGGAAATGGGGCGGTGTTTGAAAGCAATGCAGATGTCTCGCGTTTTCTGAAGGAAGGATTCGGCATGACGGTGCCAGCCTACGATGGAACGCAGGGCAGGCTCGACTGGCTGGTTGTTACCCGGCCACCGCAGCCCTTCATGGAACTCGTGGGATGCGATGATCTGATTGATAAAAACGGGAAATCCGGAGGCCTGACTGTCAGCTATTACCGTGGGGATGATTTCCGCGAAAAGTTCAGCGAGCGCATGGATGAGCGCGTCTATTTTGATGCCGACCGCGGGGCGACGCCCGACCCGAGCGTTCCGCTGATTCAGGATTACAGTATTCGCTGGGAAGGGCAGCTTATTCCGCCCGCGACCGGAGAATATGAATTTGAAATGCTGCGCGACGGCCGCGATGAAAAAATGCGCCTGCACGTCAATGGACAAAAGATTATCGACAACTGGAACAATCCCCGCAAGCGAACGAGTCTTTCTGGAAAAATCATGCTGGAGGGCGGCGCACCGGTTTCTCTCGTGGTGGAGAGTTATAACGGCGACGGCGGTGCACGGACTCATTTGCTCTGGAAAGCCCCTGGGCAGGAGTCGATTGATCCGGCCGATGTGCTGAAGCGGGCTGAACGCGACGGCACCACCATCATTATCGCTGACTATGCGGAAGAGTGGATGGAGGCGCTGCAGGAAACAACCGCAGTTAAGTATAACGAGCGGATTAATGTCGGGATCAATTGGCGCGGCGGACAGTTCTTTGCCCGCGAGCACGATCTGTTCGACGGTCTTCCGGTCAACACGGCGCTCAACTGGCCGTATCAGCGGCTGGTGAAAAACGGCCGCAGCCGGTATGCATTGGACATAGAAGGCGAGGAGCTGGTTGCCGGTGCCTGGCAGTCGATGGGCTGCCGCCTGGGCACTGCTGTCGGTGTGGTTCCGGCCGGCGAAGGAAAGATCATCATCTCCACACTCGAAATCTGCCCGGCGATCAACGAACCGGCCGGACCGGCGGACATCGCCCGCAAACTTTTGGTGAACTATCTGGAATCCGCCCCCGCGCGAAGAAAACCATAACAACTAAGGAAATATCTCATGAATCGTGTTTTGATCGCATCGGGAATAGCGCTTCTGGCTTTGGCGGCCAGCGCAAAGCATCCACAATTGTTAACTACAGCGGACCAACACGATGAAATCGTGAAGAAAGTAGAGTCGGTGGAGTGGGCGAAGTCGGCGTTTGCGAAACTCCAGGAACGTATTGATGGTTATATGACCGAGACCGAGAAGGATCCGCAGTGGGCGTTGTCGCGGCTGGCGATGAACTGGGACACGCACTACGTCACGCCGATCACGAAAGGTTCCCGCACCATTCGTGGCGAAGGCCGCGCCGAAGTTCCTACTCCACGCTTTGCCGGTGCACGCGACTGGAAGACCGACTATGTCCGCCAGCAACCGATTGAGAATCTCAAGCCGTTCAACGACAAGGGCGGTAAGATTTGGCTGGTGAATGAAAAGACCGGCAAGGAAGAGCTGGTTCATCCTTCCATCACCGGCCACGCGATTGAGCGGATCAATAATGAAGTGATGGCGTTAGCCGCCGATGCGGCATTTCTCTACTGGGTGACGGGTGAAAAGAAGTATGCCGATTTTGCCGCGCCGATCCTTTGGACGTATATGACTGGTTTGGCGCAGACCAAAAAGCCGGTCATTCTGGATAAAGGCGACAAGGGGCCGCATCGGATCATTGGAACCGCGACCTATGAAGTGATTCATGACGGCATCCTGCATTCCATCGCTGTGGCCTACGACTTTCTCTACGACTACATTCAGGCGGATAATGCCATTGACGGAGCTATCGTAGAGGCGGGCATTAAGCGCTTTGCCGACCGCATCATCGAGGGTGGCGGCCGCACAGGCAACTGGAACCTGCATCAGGCCAAGAAGATTGCCTATGGCGGCATGGTGCTGGGTTCGAACTCAGATTATGAAGACGGCAAGGGGCGGGAGTATTATGTGGATGTGGCGCTCAATGCCGATCTGCCGCACCAGTGGGGCGTGACCCACGTAATCCGTGAAGGGTATGATCAGAAGACGGCTATCTGGCCGGAAGCTCCGGGCTATGCCTTCGATACTACGGCCAATATCATTGAGATCGCCTTGCTGCTTTCCAATGATCCGGCCGGTCGCAAAGCCATGCAGAACCCGATTCTTAAAAAAGCGGTGCTCGACCAGCGTAAGCAAACCTATCCGCCGGGCTATTCCCATGCCATGGGAGACACCAGCTATGCGCGTATTGAAGCCCGTGCGGCGGAGCTGATGCTGAGCTGGTCGTTGAGCGAAGGTGACGAGCAGTCGGTGAAGGAGTTTGCGGCCTTGTTGCAGGGGGAAGTCGAAGCTGGCAAGTATGACCGCAACGCACAGGATAGTCTGCTGGCGCTGACCCGCTATGCGGCTGAACTTCCAATGGTTGGAAAAGGTGTGCTGAAGAAAACCCCGACCTATTTTGCGGAGCCGGTCAATCTGGTAATGCTTGAAAATCTGTCGAAGAACGGCGATGACCGCTATGCGCTCGGAGCAACCATGTTCGGTACCAAGGGCGGGCACATGCATGCCAACGGCCTGTCGGTTGAACTTTACGGCGCGGGCTATGTACTCGGTTTTGATTCCGGCCGCGGCAGCAGCTATTGGCAACCGGACCATAATGAATATTACAGGCAGGCACCTTCGCATAATACCGTGGTTGTGAATGGGGATTCCAAATATCCATCACACGGCACTGGTACAATTGCGATGCAGGTTGAAATGGTGGAGCCTGCCTTTGACCAGGCGGCTGAAAATCAGCATCTGACATATCTAACCGCGAGCTTTAAACATAAGAGTCCGAAAGCATCGCAGCAGCGCACACTCGCGCTGGTACGGATCAATGATACGACGGCATTTTATTTTGATGTTTTCCGCTCCAAGACGGATAAGAAAGATAAGGATCAGTACCATGACTGGTTCTACCACGGCATGGCCGACCAAATGACGGTGAAAAAGCTGAGGCTCAAATCGAGCAAGCAGCTCACGTCCAAACGCGGCAATATGAAGGGCTATGATTATTTTTCGGAAGAGCAGTCTGCTGAAACCGATTCAACGATCCGTGCGACCTTCCCGCTTTCGATCGAAGGCAATGATGTGGCGATGGATATCTGGATGTTGGGCCAGGAAGATCGCCGCGTCTATTCTGTGATGGCTCCGGCCAACCGCGGTGCGCGGCACTACGTCGACGAGAAGTATTGGGATCGGCTCCAACCGACCATGGTGGTGCGCCAGAAGGGCGAAGCGTGGAACAGGCCGTTCGTTGTTGTATATGAACCTTCCATCCAGGCGGACGGAACGAAGATTCGTTCCGTTAAAAAGGATTCTTCCAATGTCTGGAAAGTCAGCGGCGATGATTGGACCGCTGTACTGACTCTGGATGGCGTAACGCTGAATCTTGAAATCGTAAACGCTCAGTAAACCGCACAATTCATGAAGCCGCTGAAATGTCGGAGGCAAGCGCTGTATCGCAGAGGTTTGGAAGCGAAGGCGACGAATCATGGCACTCCATTCAGATGGGTCTGAAACTTTTTTTATCACCAACCTAACAGGGTAGCCTAGCCGAATCTTGGCTATTTCGCTCAGGGCTTTATAAACACTATAACTGCCATAGAAGAAATGGGCAGGTTGGATGGAGAGGTCTAGGGGAATCCGGAGTGTAACGTCAAAGGAGATGCAGATGAAAAAAAGCGGTATAATAGGTGCGGCAGTATTGGCATGTGTAATGGGCGAAAGCGCCATGGCGCAGTTTTTTACGAATGATCTAACGGACGCTGCCAGCGTTGCGACTGACTTTAATGAGTATATTTCCTCTGTAAGCAACAGTACCTGGTCGTATACGAATGACTTTATGGTGACGGATACCCTCGGGGTAACCAATACTGTTCTGGAAGGGGGCGCAATCATTAATTGGGTGACGGCAGATACCGACACTGCCCGCAGCTATCTGGGAACGATTCATTCCAACTGGCTGGGAAAATCTTGGACGGCTCATATCGGCATGGAAGCGCCGAACAGTGAAAGGCCCTACTATTTCTTCGGGCTGGGTAATCCGCAACCGAATGAGGCGGCTAACCGCTATCATGAACCACGTATGGCCGACACCGTTTACCTCAAGTTCCAGACCGGTAATAGTAAGTCTAAGGTGGCCGTCTATAACGATAATGGAACCACATTGTATAACTCGGATGCCTATCGTGCCGATCCGGGCTATGACATCTGGATGACCTACAACCATATCAATAAGACCATCCAGTTCGACCTCGATGACTGGAACGGCGGACGCTACAGCGATATCGATATCTCCACTCCGGCGATTAGTATTGATGGCGAGCATTCGGATACGAATGTGGTACATATCTTCTTTGGTTCCAATGCCAAGGTGTGCTTCCGCGATTTTGAGGTCTACGAGATCTCTTCCGACACGGCTCCGCTGGCTCCTGAGAATGCTTATTCTGTTATCAGCAATATGGCAGTGTCTGTGAAATGGGACGCGGCCCTCAGTGCCGAGGGCTATAACGTGATGCGCTCCTCGGAGAGCGGATCGGGCTATGTGACGATTGGATCGACCGCTGACCTGACCTATACGGATACAACGGTTGAAACCAACGAGACCTACTACTATGTAGTCGCCCCCACCAACGAGATCGGGGTCGGAAATTATTCCGATGAGGTTTCGGGTGTGGGGCTTCCGTATGACATTATCTCTGACCATGTATCGACCTATGGTGCCGGCAGCTCGCTGGATCAAGACAACCTGTTCGATAACGATATCGCTACCTTCTATGACACTACGTCACCGAACGGCGGCTGGGTGGGACTGGATTTCGGCACGAACAATGCCCTGCAGATTATGGTGGTCGAGTATGTGCTGCGAGACTGGTATTTATCCGTGGAACGGGGAACAGGTGCCACGTTTGAAGGGGCCAACAGCGCTGACTTTTCCGATGCGGTGATTCTCCACACAGTGCCCGGAACTGTAGTCGGATATCCATCGATCAATGCGGTCAGTATTGGTGTTGAGACGCCTTTCCGTTATGTGCGCCTCAAGGCTCCTTCCGCCCGTCCACTGTATTCCTTTGCTGAAGTCAAATTCTACACGTCGGAGGATCTTACAGGGAATGGAACACCTATCGCATGGCTCGATAGTTACTATGATGTGGAGCTGCTGTTTGGAGGAGACTACGCAGCTGCGGATATTTCCGATACGGATGGCGACGGCTTGCTGGCACATCAGGAATATGACCTGAGCGGCGACCCGACGGATGCGAATTTGCCAGCAGGTGTGAACAACCTGTATGCATGGCCGGAATCGGCACTTACGAATGCGGTGCGGTGGGATGCCAGCGCGATTGCTGACGGTTCCGCAGGAAGCGGATATATCGTTTATCGTTCATTGGACGACATCACCTATGAAGCGGTTGCAACGGTGGCGGCTAATGAGTACATGGATGCGGATGTGACCGCCGGTGTCACCTATTATTACAAAGCGTCCGTAACGAATGCCACCTATGACCATGAAACCGTACTTTCTTCGTCAGAAATGGCCACGGCGAATGAAAATGATATCTTCGGGCTCATGGTTAATGCGGGCGGTGCGATGAAAACCCGCTGGTTCTATGAACTGTTCGATAAAAATCTGGATACCTTCATGGATGACAATGCGTATGGCGGTTACGCCGGTCTTGATTATGGTGTTGGTCAGGCATTCGACTATGTGGCCTTCAGGCTTCGTAACGACAGCTTTGGTTACGACGGCAGCTATCCGATCGAGGTTGACGGGGCTTCCGTCACGGTGTCCCGGTCGCCGTACTTTGTTTACGGAAATACTTTCGAGGGGTCTAATGACGGAACGACCTGGACAGTGCTCGCAACCATTACAAATATGATTCCCGAAATGGTGGAATGGAACCTGATTCCGATCACGGATGCAGCAACCTACCGCTATGTCCGCTATTCTCCGGCTAACGGAGAAAAGAACTTTGCCATGGGTGATATCGAATTCCTGCCGGCCGGTGAAGGGTTCACGGCTAACGGAACCCTGATCCTGTGGCTTGAGGGATACGGCCTGACCGAAGCCGATGACGTCGTGGATACCGACTCCGATGGGCATAAAGCCTGGCAGGAATATGCGGCGGAAACTGATCCGACAGACGGCGACGATGTGCTGAAGATTACTCAATACAGCATTACCAACGGTCTGGTTCTCACGTGGCAGTCCATTGAGGGTAAGAGCTACAGCATCGTGACCAACAGCAGCCTGAACATTCAAAGTGACGGCATTATGGATACCGTAATCGGTAAGGGCGGGGAAACTTCCTACACCGGAACGGTAAGTGGCGCGGATACCGTGTTCTACGAAATCGGCGTTGAATAAGGTGGGCTGAACGTCATGTCGCCGGGGATCAGTTCCCGGCGACTTGTGTAGAAATCCATCCAATCCAACCGGGTAGCCGAAAAAAATGGTGTGTTGGTTTTTTTATGAGACACGATGAACCATCTCGTAGCTGGCGCATGGAATGCCGGGATCAGGGGGCGGCCCGCAGAGGTTGATGCAGGCCGAAGGATTTATCTTTTTAGAGAAAAAGAAAACGAAGAAAAGGAGAAACAGATGGGGAAAACGATGAAAAAAAGCATGATTGCAGCAGTTGTGTTGACCCTCGGGCTTGTGGCTCCGGGTTTCTCTCAGCAAACCCAGACGTGGATCCCCACTGGGGCTACCGATAATTGGAACGCAACCGACAACAACTGGGATGCCGGCGTAGCGTGGACCAACAATAATGATGCGACTTTCGGCGGTACTGCTGAAACGATAGCGGTTACCGAGACGGGCATCATTTTTAATGATATTACTTTCAACAGCGGCTACACCATCGCGGATGGCGCGGGCACTCTGTTGCTTGGCAATGATCAGGCAAGCACGATCTCGGTAGCCTCGGGCGTCACCGCGACCATCGCTGAGACGATCGGTAACAACGCGGCGGGCGCAAGCGGGCTCACCAAAAGCGATGCCGGAACGCTGGTTTTGAACGGTGCAAACACCTACACCGGCACGACCACGATCGACCAGGGCGTATTGACGCTGCAGGGAGATGCGTTCTCCGGGACTGCCCGCGATTATTCGATCTCCTCCGGCGCGGTTCTCAATCTGGATGGGGACAACCGCTGGGCCTCCGGTGCCAAAATCTTCGGCACAGGAACCCTGCGCCTCACCGGCGGACTGCTGGCAGCTACCGGCAACGGTCAGAATCTCTATATGCAACAGGGCTCGGGTGGCCTTATCGATATCCAGGCCGGTGCCGAGTTCAGAAACGGCGGCTGGGGGGATGTCAACTGGGGAAGTAATCTGGCAGACATGAATGTGGATGGCACTCTCGATGTCTGGGATGGCCAGGCTGTTCGCGTAGATGCTCTTAGCGGAACCGGCACGGTCACACACACAAGCTATGGAGCCTCAACGGATCTGATTGTAGGCGTCGATGACGGCTCCGGTACCTTTGATGGAACCATCACAGACGGTGGAAGTTCTCTGGCGTTGAACCTGTTCAAAGAAGGTGCCGGTACGCAGACACTGACAGGTGAAACAGACTATACCGGCAGTACGACCGTCAATGAAGGAACATTGGTATTTGCGCATAATCCCGGAGTCAATGACTTCACCGTCAATTCCTCAGCAACCCTTGAGTTCAGCTCCGACGGAGATCAACAGATCAATGGCGGTGAGCTTACCGGTGGCGGAACGTTCGTTAAGAGCGGTTCCGGCACCCTGCAGTTCGGGGCCAGAAATTCTGAGCAGCTTATCAGCATGACTGGAGACGGAATGATCGACGTCCAGGAAGGCACACTTCGCAACGAATACAGCAAAGGTAATTGGGACAACAATCTGGCCGATCTTAATGTCGAAGCCGGAGCGACCGTTGACCTTTGGGACAGTCCTGGTGGAATCACTGTTGATGCATTGACTGGCGGCGGAACGGTGCAGCATACGCGCTATGGCAATGCCTCGGACTTCACCGTCGGTATCAATGGAGGAACAGGCAGTTTCAGTGGTAATCTTACCGACGATGGCAGCCATGATTTGAATCTGGTCAAAGCGGGTGCCGGCACACAGACTTTCACTGGCGCTAACACCCACAACGGCACTACGCGGGCGGCAGGTGGCACATTGGCGATTGAAAATGCCCTCGGCCTGCAAAACAGCACCCTGGATCTGGCAACCGCAGATGCCGGTACCGTTACTTTTGCACAGGACTCCACCTTGGGCGGGCTGACAGGCTCGCGTAATCTGAACATGGGAACCCACACGTTTAGCATCGGGAATAACAATAGCGATACGGACTATAGCGGTACGCTTTCTAACGGTACGCTCTCCAAGATCGGCACCGGTCAGCTGACCCTCTCCGGAGCGAATGCCCACGATGCGACAGAGGTCATTCAGGGAACCTTGAAGATTGATAACGCCAATGCATTCGGAAGCGGCACGGTGACTGCCGGTTCTCCCGGTACCCCTAGAAATCGTCACGTGGTGGTGGATCTGAATGGCCAGACGGTAGCGAACGATTTTTCGCTCAGATCTGCCTGGAGCACCACGAGCCTCTCGAACAGCGATACCGAAAATGCCGCCACCATCACGGGCGACATCCTGATCACGGGCGGTGGTGCCACTTCGACCGAAATCGGCGTTTCCGGCGATGGTGACCTCAACGTCGGCAACGTCGATGGAGTCAGCCAGACCCGACAACTTTACAAGACCGGAAACGGTACCCTCACGGTAGCCAACGATAACGATAACGGCCGTCTCAATATGACCGTGGCTGGCGGTACAATCGTACTCGCTTCGCAAGCCTCTGGAGTCAAGGTAACGGATGACCTCACGATCGACGACGGTGGTACGGCCCGTCTTGGCTCTGCGGGCGGTTCCCAGCAGAACGTCGGCGATGGAAAAACAGTCACGATCAATAGCGGCGGTGTATTCGACCTCAATGGTTTCGATGAAACGGTTGCTTCTGTGAGCATCGCCGGCACCGGCATCTCGAATGGCGGCGCGCTGGTTAACAATTCGGGTTCCGATTCGGTTCTCACCAGCGGGTTGACGATGACTGCGGACACCTCCGTGGGCGGCAGCGGCAACACCACGATCACCGGCGGCGTGAGCGGCGACACATTCAGCCTCACTAAGGTTGGTGCGGGCACGATGACCATCTCCGGCGCGAACACCTATACGGGCGGCACATTCGTCAACAGTGGTTCATTAATCATGGACGGAAGCATGGCTGGTACTGTAAGCGTCGTCGATGGCCAGACTCTCGGCGGAACGGGCACGTTTGACGGTGCAGTGTTGGTCGCCGGTAATCTCACGCCGGGCAACAGCCCCGGAACCATGACCTTTAACGATGCTCTGACGCTGGAGTCCACCGCAACCTTGACGCTCGAGTTGGACGGCACCGGAGCAAGTCTATATGACATCCTGCTGAACGATGGCGGCGATACCCTGACGGCAGGCGGCACGCTAGTGTTTGATACCGATGGCTATACCGCCGTGCTGGACGACACCTTCACCGTGTTTGAAAACTGGGGCGACTTCGCCGGGAGCTTCAGCGACATCCAGGGTGCGGATCTGGGCGGTGGCCTGAGTCTTGATACCAGCGATCTTTTGGTTGACGGAACCGTTACGGTCATTCCGGAACCGGCTACGATGGGGCTGGTTGTGGCCTTTGGTGGTGGGATCTTGTTGATTCGCCGCCGCTTCATGACCTAATACGCCATGTCGTGTAAAGTTGAAAAGGCCCTGTCTTCCCGGCGGGGCTTTTTTCGTGTCAGATTTCTCGCTTGCAAGGATCGCCTTACGCCTTTCGTCTTGGCAGCATGGACCCATCAACCCATTTTCCTTCGACGAGAATTTCGTTGCGGGTTTCCGGAATGCCGAAGTTATTTTCGGTAAGCAGGGCCGCCAGCGTTCGGACCGCCGCGCGACCTATTTCAAAAGGTTTCTGATCGATACCGGCATCAATGGGAGTGTCATGAATACTGGTCGTGGCAATTCCTATGTCTTCGGGGATGCGGTACCCAAGGTTTTTCAGCATTTGAGGGGTTTCGCTGTTGTCAGTCAGAATGGCGTCGGGTTTCGCTTTTTTTATCCATTGATCCAACGCTATTTGCTGGTGGGCGGAGTCATCCTCCAGTGAGAGCGCTAAAAGAGGGAGGTGCTGTTTTTTAGGGAGGCTGCTTTGTGCCCAGGAGTAGCCGGCTCCAAACAACCGCATGCGCACGTATTCGCACACGAATCCAATGCGCTGGTAGCCGAGTTCGCGGGCATGGTCAATGGCCAGCATAATGTTGGCGATCTGGGCGCTTGTAACAAAATGGGCTTCCGGGTAAGCGATGGTTCGACCGAACCGAACCGTTGCAAAATCGTGCCAGGGAAATGTTTTCCAGTCATCGGCTGAATTGTGTAGCGGAGGAATTAAAAGGCCTCGAATGTTCCGGGTTTTCAGGATGGTGTCCAAGCGATGCAGCGGTATTTTCGAAGTGATGAATTCTTCGAGATGGAACCCAAATCGATGGGCGGTTTCGACCGCACCCTCCCAGTAGAGGTCAAATTCTTTATATTGGCGGAGTTCCTCCGGGTTCGGCCAAGGATTAATCCAGGCCAACGCCGCCTGTGTAGGTTTCTCTGTGCTCGTTTTACGATAGTGGGAGAGAGCCGCGAGCATGGGATCCGGGACATAGCCCATTTCTTCTGCTTTATTTTTTATGCGGGCTTTCAGTTCTACGGAAGCCCCCGTCTGGTTACGCAGGGCTTTTGAAACAGTGACATGGGAGACTCCCAGTTCGTTGGCAATGTCGCGAAGGGTGACCCGGCGTTTGGTGGGGTGAGTCGGTTTTTGCGAAGCGTCTGACAGGTCTTTGCTCATGTATTTTTCCTATTTAGCATAGGAATTATCACGTTAGCTGGCTGAGCAACAGCAAAAACCTAACAGGTTAGCCTTTGTCGTTGCCGCAAAATTAATCTCTTCATGGTACGTTCAACATCTAGAAGTAGATCAGTGTCCTATTGGTGTACCTGTTGGAAAATGAGGGGTTAAAATGAAGAACGCATGGTTGATTATCAGTTTTGTTTCCGGGGTGATGACCTCCCCGGCTTTAGCGAACTGGTTTACGAACGATCTGACCTCCGCCGCCGCAGTTGCGTCGGACTTCGACGCATATATTTCCTCGCATGCGAACTCCGACTGGTCATACATGGCCAGCAGTGCGACGGATCAGAACGGGGCTCCCAATACCGAATTGACCGGCGGTGCGGTTCTGGACTGGGTAACAAACGACGATGATACCGCCCGCAGTTATCTGGGTACGATTGATTCCGACTGGCTGGGCAAATCCTGGACGGCGCATGTTGCAGTCGAAGCACCTTCGTCAACGAAGCCCTACATTTTCTTCGGGTTGGGTGATCCAACGCCAAACGAGTCGGCTAACAATGAACCAAAGAACGGGAACAGCACCTATGTCTACTGGCGTTCCGGGCAGTCCAGTTCAAAGGTCTCAGTGTTGCGCAACGGGAGTGTGGCAACGAATACCGGAGCCTGGCAGGGCGATCCAGGATATGACATTTATATGACCTATAACCACATCGACAAAACAGTGCAGTTTAAAATCGATAACTGGAACGGTGGACGTTTCAGCGGGGTCAATGTGGACACAGGCCCGATTGATGTCGATGGCTATTTCTCCGACACCAACGATGTACACATTTTCTTTGGTGCAAATGCCAAGGTGACATTCGGTGATTTCTGGGTGGAAGATCCTTTTGAGTGTGTGCATCCGGGAATCCCCCTGACGGTCGAGGATTTGGATGCTGTTAAAGCGAACCTGAATGTGGAGCCGTGGAAAACGGGTTATGAGGCGCTGGCGAGCGATGGGTATTCTTCAACCAATTTTGTCATGAACGGTCCATATGAGATCGTTTCTCACTCAAAACCAGGGGTGCCTGATACAAACGGGAACCAGTGGGCCGCCGACATGAGGGCGATGCATAATCTGGCCCGCATGTGGTACTTCACGGACAATGATGATTATGCGCAGAAGTCCTATGATATCCTCATGGATTATGTAGCGGTCCACACCAACTTTGCGGATGGGGAGACCTATCTGGAAATGGGCTATAATGCCTGGCGGGTATTTGAAGGGGCAGATATCCTCCGCGGCACCTGGGCGGGGTGGTCAGAAGCCGACACCGACGCCTGTAAAACCTATTTCGAAGAAGTCTGGTGGAATACCGGCCATATTCCCACTCCGGGGCCTTTGCGCTCGGCGAACCAGGGTGCGGCCAATCTGGCCGCCGCAGTCGGGGTTGCCATTTTTAATGATGACAAAGTTAAGTTTAACCAGTGTCTTCAGGAGTTTCGGGCGGGCCCGGCCGGCGCATTGATGGACAGCCTGTGCAACGGGCAGCTTGGTGATAGCGGCCGTGATTCTCATTCGCATGGCCAACTGCAACTTCTGGCCTGGATTGCAGAAGCATTCTGGAAACAGGGCGTCGATGTCTATGCGGAGCATGACAACCGTTTGCTGGCTGCCGGGGAATATTATTCAAGGGTCGCGATGGGTTTTGATACGCCGTTTGTCACGGCGGGTACCGTCTATGATATCTACCCCGACAACAATTCTCTGGCCGCAACGAATGCCACCTATTTTCACGGACCGGGATCATTCAATATGCTTCATGGTGCCTATGTACTGCGCAAAGGCATGAGCTCACCTTATCTCGAAGAATACCTCTCCTGTTTTGAGCAGGATGCATACTCGTTCCATTATCTGAAAGCGACAGACACATCGACCGCAACGATTCCCCCGGCCTTAACGCAATCGGCCCCCGCCGCTTCAGTAACCAGCTTGAGCGGTGTCAATATGGGCGACTGTACGTCTGGCGGTGAATCGTACAGTTCCGGAACATGGACGGTTTCCGGCAGGGGCTCGCGCCTCTATTACAGCTCGGACCCGGATTACCGTTTTGCCTATCTTCCGGTGACTGGCGACGCCACGATTATTGCGCAGCTGACCGGTATTTCCGGTGGCTCTTCCTCGGATGCGCGCGCCGGACTCGTATTCAATGAAAGCATTAGCAACAACGATACAATGGCTGCGGTAGTCATCACCGCAGAAGACACAGACGACGAACTGCAGACCTGGTACCGTGGTCAGTCGGCCAGCAGTCACAGTGCGGATGTCCACGGCAAACCCAACCAGCCTAAACAGAGAATGCCGTACTGGCTGAAGATTGAGCGGATCGGCGACCGGGTCACTCTGTTCACTTCACCGGACGGGGCCAGCTGGAGTACCTCCGGTGTGGCAGATTATGACGGTCTTGCAGATACAGCTTATTTCGGGCTTGCGGTCAGTTCGGATCAGTACAACTCAACGGCGACCGCCACTTTTACGGATGTCCGGATCACCGGCGGCGACGGTGGCGAAGCATCAACGGTTCCGGAAGCGCCTTTTGCCATCTATGCGTCCCCCGGAGGAACGAATGTGCCGCTGCGTTGGCTGGAATCGTTCGAGGCCGACAGCTATAAAATTTGGCGGAGCACCGTGAGCGGCGGACCGTACACCCTGCTGACCCAGGAAAGCGGAACCAGTTTTGTGGATACCAATGTGGTAAACGGAATCCGTTACTACTATGCGGTAAGTGCCGTCAATGCCATCGGCGAAAGTGCCAAGTCTCCGGAAGACACCTTCCACTACCGGCCGAATGTTATTGAGGCCGAGGATTACAACGGCCGGGGCGGCAATGCCCGCGCGGTGGGCGGTTGCTCGGACTGGTGCGGCGGCGATAAGGTGGGCTACATCAGCAACGGTGAGTGGACTAAATACGACAATATCCAGATCGGAACTGGCAGCGTCTTCCGCGTGCGTGTCGCCATGGGGAATACCAATGTCACAGGGAAAATCGAAGTGCGCCTGGATTCAAGCACCGGCACGCTGATCGGTTCGGTGGATGTGCCGTATACCGGCTCCTCGGATAATAACTGGAACACGCTCGAAACTGCCGTTTCGGCGGTGTCTGGAACCCATACGCTCTACCTGAAGTATGTTGAAACGACGGCTTCGGGCGTGACGGGCGGCGGTCTCTTCGATGTCAACTGGTTCGATATCGTGAGTTCCCATATCACCGAAGTAGACCTCGGTATGGATACGACGATTACGGTTGATCAGGATCAGCATGAGCTGACCAATCTCGGCAACATTACGGCATGGGATTCCACATCGACCCACTTGAAACTGGCCGACGGCAGTGACCTGAGCACGCTGGATTTAACGCAACTTGGTGTTACCTCCTGGTCTACGCTTGATTTTTATGGCGTGGCGAAAACTACGGTTTGGGGTGGAGCTGACCTGAACGGGATTACGTTGTATACGGACGGCAACTTTGGTGCCGGCGACGACTTCAGTGGAGCCGACTTCTCAAATATTGTCTGGGGTAATGCGATTTCGATAGCGGATATCTCCAAATTCTTCAGCGGCGGTTCGGGGGCAACATCCGCTACCGACAAGAATGATGCCATCGACCTGTCCGGCGCGGATCTCTCGCTCATCACCGGGACTGCGCGAACCATCATGATTAACAACCTCGGCGGGGTCGTCGGCACCACGGCTATCGGTGCCAAATTTGATCCGGCGTTCATTGCAAAATCCGGGTGGAACAAGGCCGCGCTGATTGCTGCCGGCTGGCAATATTCGGCCGTTGATGCCTTCTCAATCATTGAAGGGGAAGACTACGACGATCAGGATGGCATCGACACGCAACCTTGCAGTGAAGGCGGTTTGAATGTCCAGGCCATTCGAAACGGCGATTGGTGCGCCTATTACAATGTAGACTTCAGTAACGGTGCCAACGGATTCCAGGCCCGCGTTGCCAGCGATACGTCGGGTGGAAACATTGAGATTCGTCTGGGTAGTCCTACGGGAACATTGGCAGGCACCTGCACCGTTTCTGGCACCGGTAACTGGCAAAGCTGGACGACCGTGTCAACAAGCGTCAGCGGTGTCAGCGGCGTTCATGATGTGTATCTGGTATTCACCGGCGGCTCCGGTTATCTGTTTAACGTGAACTGGTTCATCTTTACCGATGCAACACCGCCGGCGGCTCCTGCAGGATTGGCTTCGAGAACCGGCGATGGCTCCATCAGCCTGGACTGGGCCAATAACGGCGAGTCGGACCTGGCCGGCTACAGCATTTACCGCAGCGTTACATCGGGCAGTTACGGAACGCCCCTGGCCACCGGAATTAACCAGAGCGACTATGTCGATAACGATGTGACCAACGGCACCATGTATTACTATGTCGTCACCGCCACCGATTCCCGCAGTAACGAGTCCGCCGTAAGCAATCAGGATTCGGCAACACCGTTGTCCGATGAAGACTACATTGCCGCGTTTTCTGCGGATGGGCTGGGCGTTTCAAATGGGAATTTCATTGCGCAGTTTGCCGCTATCGTCGGTGCCGAATATACGGTGGAATATTCGACCAACCTGACCATTCCCGGATCATGGATGCCGCTCACCAACATCAACCCATTGGAGGGCTCGCCTTTTACCTTGTCGGTTCCATCAACGAATGAAGCTACATTTTTCCGGGTTCTTTGGAATCCATAATATTGTAGCAAATGGAGAGGTAACCGCTGAGGAGTTCGCATTAACTGCACCCCGCCACCGGTTTCCAATCTCTGGAAATTCGAGTTCCTCATTTTCCAGGCATTGGAACTTTTTGCAGAAAATCTTCCAATCCTTGGAACTTTTGATTCGTCTTTTTCCAGGCATTGGAAAAATCCCGCACCGGTTTCCAAGGTTTGGAAAATCGAATTGGGAAGGTTTCCAAACTCTGGAAATGCTGTTCGTGCATGAATGTCGGATACGCATTTCAGTTCACCGGCGTTTGACATCTCGGGGAGGCTAACAAGGTAACCTGCATGGGAATGGCGATACCTAACCGGCAGGGGTATCTTGTTGTGTTCTTGATGAATAGAAGATTTGGCATGTCTGGAGACCGGAAGTTATGAGAGTTTTAATAAAAACATTGGCACTGACAGTGATTCTGCTGGTGGGTGCGGAATCTGCCACCGCTGTTTCTTTCACGAATGATCTGACGGATGAGGCCAGTGTGGCGACGGATTTTAATGAGTATCATTCCTCACACAATAACAGCGACTGGTCCTATACGAACGACTACGCGCTGGCGCAGGATGGAACCACCAATACCTTCCTGGAAGGCGGCGCGGTTTTGGATTGGGGGAGCGGCGGTGATACCGATACGGCTCGCAGTTATCTGGGAACGGTCTATTCCAACTGGATGGGGCATTCCTGGACGGCGCATGTAGCCATCGAAGCGCCGAGCGGCACGCAACCCTACATTTTCTTCGGACTGGGTGACCCGACCCCAAATGAGGGCTACCACAACGAGCCACAGAACGGCCAGAGTGTCTTTGTCTACTGGCGCTCCGGTCAATCCAGCTCAAAAGTCAGCGTAAAGCTGAATGGCGGCACGGTCACCAATACCGGCGCCTGGCAGGGCGATCCCGGTTATGACATCTACATGACCTACAACCACACCAACAAGACCGTTCAGTTTGAGGTCGACAACTGGTCCGGTAATACCCGCGATTTCGGCACGGATATCGATGTGGATTGCGGTGAGATTTCCGTCGATGGGTTACTGACGGATACCAACAAAATGCACATTTTCTTTGGCGCTAATGCCAAGGTGACCTTCCGTGATTTTGATGTCAGCGAGACTGTCGAGGTGCCGGAATCTTCCCCGCCGCGCTGGTTTACGGTTGAGGCCGAGGACCGTAACGCTCAATCCGGTACGCAGCTGGAAGCCTGCAGTGATACGGGCGGAGGACAGAACGTCTCGCATATTTCAGACGGAAACTGGTGCATGTATGAAGATATCGCACTGGGTTCGGATGATGCCCTGTTAAAGCTTCGCGTCGCACGCCCGGACACAACATCTAACGCGTATATCGAAGTCCGACTGGATGCCACGGATGGACCTTTGCTTGGGCAGGTGGATGTGCCGGTCACGGGCGGATGGCAAAGCTGGGAAACCCTCTATCTCCCGGTTTCCGTCACAGGCGGCACAAACGATGTATTTCTTGTTTTCCACGAAACCACAAACGTTGTTGGCGGATCGCTGTTCAATGTGAACTGGTGGTCCCGGGCGCCTTTGGTTGAAGCCGAGGATTATGATGACGGGGTCGGCAAGTGGTTTGAAAGCACAGCGGATACAGGTGGCGGACAAAACCTGGGCCGGATTGATGCCGGTGAATGGATGGAGTATACCATCAATGCGGAAACCACGGGACTGCATCGAATTGACTTCAGGGTAGCAGCCAACGGAGGCGGTGAGGGGATTGCCGTTGTCATCGATGGGGAAACCAACGCCGTGATGAGCGTTGCCGATACCGGCGGGTGGCAGGTGTGGGAAACGCAAAGCGTTTATGTCGAATTCTCGGAAACCGGCGAGCAGTCCCTGCGGTTGGAATTCCTCAGCGGCGGGTTTAACCTGAACTGGTTCTCCTACGAATCTTTTACAGCCGGGGATGCCACGCCATTGACCGTTGGGACCTCCCGCAACCAGATGTTGCGTTTGGGTCTCGACTATGAGCGCCTTTGGTACTGGTACGGATCTCAGGTAGAACCAGTTCCCGAGTGGTCGGTAAACGATTGCAACATCGACTATCTCCGCACCGCCATGAACAGCGGCTACGAACTCGAAGAAGGCACATACGACCTGAGCGCCTACACCAGCAAGATCATTCCGATGATGACGGCCATGCAGGAGGCGAACCCGAACATCAAGTGGTTTGCTTCACCGCGCCCGCTGAATGAAGCGTATCCAAACAAGAAATGGAATGGATCAAACGTGACGTGGCAACCCTATCCAATCTGGGTAACGGGCGCCACCACTCCAATTAGCGGGGATTATGATTTTAACGCGACTAAATGTGCAGAATATATGATTCGCTACCTGCTGTTGATGAAGTCCTATGGATTTAAAATCACCTATATGGATTTCACGAACGAATGGCAGGACTACTATGCATCCGGCGGCCGTTTTGCTCCTGACGATGCTGTAACGATCAGGCAGTCATTTACCAATTACCTGGCGAACCCGTGGCCGCATCCGGAACTGGATCCCGGCCTGTTGCTTGAAGAAGAAGACTTCCCGCTGATGATTGCACCGTCTGCAGATCGATACACGCAAGGTGGTTGGTGGATAGATCGGCTGACTACTGATGCGCGGAGGGATGCGGTCGATATTGGGGCATGTCACAACACCAGGAAAGACGGCTCGGCCGAAGAGTTCGCTGCAGATGTTAGAGCTGCACTAGGCAACGACGCAGAAATTTGGGAAACCGAGCAGCATGGTTGGAAATCCACCGATAGCGCAAATGAAGTGACCTCGTTCTACTACTACATGGAGTCGATCCGTGCCGGGTTCACTGGAATCAACGGCTGGCTGGCGATCGGTACACCCAATCAGGGACACAGCTACCTGCTCAATAACGGCACGACGGTGACGCGTAACGTGAAATACTACATCTTCAAGAAGCTCTCAACCACGTCGAACTATGGTTATGCGCTGGATAGCGACGAGCTGCCCGGGCTTGAGAGCAGCACCATGGCGCTGGTGCGCGACAACCTGCTGACCGTCTGGGTGAACAATACGTCCTCCAGTTCAGAGTTGGTTGACATCGATTTCAGCGGCCATGTACGAGACGGTAGCCCGATCACCTGCACGCGTTGGAACGAATCGCTGTCCGTTGAAGGAGTGGAGGGTACCCCCATTTCTTCGGACAGTTCCTCGTTCCTAGCGGCCATTGAAGGAGAATCGCTCTATTGCTTCGAAATTCCGTTGGTGGATAACGAAGACAACTTCCCGTTTGTTCAGGCTGAAAATCATGATGCCCAAACGGGGGTTTCCATCCTGCCCTGCAGCGACACCGATGGCGGTGATATGGTCGCCTTCTCCGATGCGAATGATGAAATCATCTTCGACTTGGATGTCACAAAAACATATAGCTTTGGCATCGGATTCCGGGTTTCTTCCGCCAGTGCCGATATTGCGTTCGACATCTATGATGGCACCACGCTGCTGGGGTCGGTCGATCAGCCCGCAACAGGCGGCGCACAGAACTGGACCACGGTGTACAAGGGATTGAAGCTCGATGGCGGCCCGATGAATCTGAGGATCGTCGCGACCAGCGGCGGTTGGAATCTGAACTGGATCGAGTTCGAGCAGGGAGGTGTTCCGACAGCACCGCTCGGGCTTTACTCTACGCTCGGCAAGTTGACGGTCGCCCTGGACTGGGATGCCGTAGACGGAGCCGTCAGTTATGATGTGAAGCGTTCCACGAACAAGTGGTCGGGTTATGCCGCCATCGGCAGCACAACAGACCTGAGCTACACGGATACGGATGTTGAAGAAGGCCAGACCTATTATTATGTGGTGTCTGCCATCAATAAGTATGGTGTGGGCCCGCATTCTGATGAAGTCAGCGGTTATGGGCTCCCCTATGAGATTATCGGCCCGGCCTCGTCTTACGCGGGCAGCCGTCCGGATCTTGAAAAAGATAATCTGTTCGATAAGGATGTGGATACGTTCTATGACACAACCCACAACAACAGCTGGGCCGGCCTGGACTTTGGTGAGGGTAACCAACAGCAAATTACGCAGGTTGACTATGTGCTGCGGGACTGGACGTACTCCTATGCCCGTGCAACCAACGCCACGTTCGAGGCGGCGAACTCGGCCGACTTCTCCGATGCGGTCATCTTGTTTACGGTAACTCCAGATGTTCAGACGCATCCCGCGGTGAATGCCGAGGTGATTGCAGACCCGAATGGCTACCGCTATGTTCGCCTGAAGGCACCGGAAGGAAAAGCGCTTTATACGTTTGCTGAGCTGGAAATCACCACCGCAGCTGTTACAGCAAACGGCACGCCGATCGCCTGGCTGGAAGGTTATGATTTGACGAGCGCGGATGACGCCCTCGACAGCGATGGCGATGGACTGCTGAACTGGGAAGAGTATCTGGCTGGTACGGTTCCGACTAACTCCGGGTCTGTTCTGGAAGTTAATTCGGTCCGTGATTCCGCCAGTGGTATGGTGGTCACCTGGAAGTCTGTCGAAGGCATCAGCTACAGTATCATCACCAACGGAAGTCTGGTGGCCCCGAACAAGGGGACTGCTGCATTCGGGATCATCGGTGTGGATGGTGAGACCTCGCATACAACCACCGTAAACAATGCGAGCTCGTTGTTCTACGAGGTTGGCGTGGAATAGGTCTGTTTCTGATGGTTGAGAGGAAGGTTCCACATTTACCCGATGTGGAATACTTCCTCTTATATTTAAATAAGGATTCGTTGCATGAGAACGCTTGGACTATGGAATAAATCGATTTGCCTTGCCGGGGTCATGACGGGCATAGCCAGTGCAGCAACGGTGGTGGTTGAGCCGCCGGGGGCCTGTACCCGCAAAACCGGGTTTGTGATTTCAGAAATCATGTATAGGCCGGCAACGACCAACGCGCTGGAATTTATTGAAGTCTATAACTCCAATCCGTTTGAAGAGGAAATCGGTGGTTATCGCTTTAAGGGCGAAATCGATTTCACTTTTCCGGCGGGCACCATGCTGGCCGGAGAATCCTATCTGGTGGTGGCCAAAGACGCTGCCGCATTCCAGCAGGAGTATGCCTTGTCAGGCGTGCAGCTATTCGAGTACGGGGAAACAAACGGCGGGAATTCGCTGGGCCGCTCCGGCAATCTGCGGTTGATCAACAGTTGTGATGGCACCGTACTGGAAATCGATTACGACAACGACGCCCCCTGGCCGGTGGCGGCGAACGGTGCCGGGCACTCGCTGGTGCTGGCGCGGCCATCCTATGGTGAAAATGATCCGCAGGCGTGGGAGGCCAGCGATCAGGTGGGCGGTTCGCCGGGTACGGGCGAATCCTATGGTGAAGTGGCGCTGCGCAATGTCGTGATCAACGAAATCCTGGCGCATACCGACGACCCGCAGCTCGACACTATCGAGCTCTACAACCATTCGAATACCCCGGTCGATCTCTCCGGTTGCACGCTGTCCGACGAAGCCTCCACCAACAAGTTTACCATTCCCGCTGGCACGGTACTGGCCGCACGCGGTTATGTGATTTTTAACCAGCTGCAGATGGGTTTTTTCCTCAACTCCGGCGGAGAAACCATCTATTTCCGCAACGCGGCGGGAACCCGTATGATTGATGCCGTCCAGTTTGGCGGACAGGAAAACGGCATATCGATCGGCCGCTATCCGAATGGCGGTGGCCAGTTCCACCGTATGGCCGGATTGACACTGGGCAGTGGTAACGGGGCCCGGCGCATCGACGATGTGGTGATTAATGAAATTATGTATGACCCGATCTCCGGTGATAACGACGATGAGTTTGTAGAGCTCTATAACCAGGGTTCGGGAACGGCCGACTTGAGCAGTTGGCGGCTCCGGGGCGGCATCAGCTTTACTTTCCCGGACGGCGCATCCATTCCTGCTGGCGGGTATGTGGTTGTAGCTCGCGACGCACTTCGTCTGCAAACCAACTATGCTCAGTTGAATGCTTCCAATACCTTCGGCGACTACAGCGGGAAATTAGGCAACGGAGGCGATCGGATTAAGCTCAATAAGCCGGATACGGTGATCGACTACGATGAGCTGGGGAATCCCGAAACCAACCTGATCCACATTACTGTAGACGACATCACTTATGGAACCGGCGGGCAGTGGCCGGTCTGGGCCAAAGGCGGCGGCAGCAGTCTGGAGCGGGTGGATGCCCGTGCCAATCCGCGCCGCCCGACTGCCTGGGCGGACAGCGATGAAACCGGCAAGGCAACATGGACCGATATTTCGGTCACCGGATTACTGCAGCATGGTTCCCGAGGGGCCAGCCGGATTGAAGGCGGTCTGCAGGGGGCGGGCGAGTGCCTGCTGGATAACGTGCAGGTGGTCTCTGACAGCGGGAATCATGTGAATAACCCGACGTTCGACACAGGCCTAAGCGACTGGGTTATACGTGGTTCATTTGAGCGGTCTTCTCAGGATTCAAACGGATACGGCGGAACCTCCTGCCTGCACATTCGTGCGAGCACGCGCTGCGACACCGGCGCGAACAAGATCAGCGGGGCCTTGTCTTCGTCGGTTGCGGATGGCAGCACGGCGACGATCAGCGCCAAAGCCAAATGGCAGAAAGGTTATCCATGGCTCTACCTGCGCCTGTATGGGAACTATCTGGAAGCGCCCGTCCGGCTCGACATTCCTGCAAACCTGGGAACGCCGGGGCAGGCCAACAGCCAGGCGCTTGGTAATGCGGCGCCTGCGATTGATGAAGTGTCACATGCACCTGCGGTTCCGTCCGCAGGCGAAGCCTTGGTGGTGACCGCGCGCGCTGAAGATCCGGATGGTCTTGCCATACTCTTGCTGAACTATCGGCTTGATCCTTCAACATCGTACACCTCGGTTACCATGACCGATAATGGCACCGCGGGAGATGCGGTGGCTGGGGACGGTATCTTCAGCGGCTCTATTCCCGGACAATCAGCCGGCACATTGGTCGCCTTTTACATTGCCTCAATCGATCCCGCCGGATCGTCCGTTCGCCGCTTCCCCGGCAACACCCCGGACAACTATGCCCGTTTACGCGAATGTCTGGTTCGTTTCGGCGCCCCGACCCGCGCCAGCAGCTTCGGCACGTACCGGATGTGGTTCACTGCTGCCGCCACCACCGACTGGGAAACACGGCTGGCACTCAGCAACGAGCCGGTCGAGGGAACGTTTGTCTACAACGACAGCCGCGTGATCTACAACTTTGGTGCCCACTATGTCGGAAGTCCTTATCATCAGGGTTGGACGGGCATCACAGACGATTGCCACTACTCCATGGACATGCCGCTCGATGACAAGCTGTTGGGAACCGATAACTTCAATAAACTGCATGGGCCGGGCAACAATCCTTTCCAGGATCAAACGATGACCCGCGAGCAGGCAGGCTTCTGGGTGGCGCGTAAACTGAAGCTTCCCTGGCTCTATCGACGCTATGTGAATGTCTATGTGAACGGGGTGGCCCGCAAGGCCGGATGGTTGATGGAAGACACACAAGTGCCGGGCAGTGAATTTATTGAGCAATACTGGCGGAAGGATGCGGACGGGCATCTGCACAAATCTAATTATTGGTGGGAATATACAGACTTTGCGACTACGACTGGTACGCAACTGACTAAAAAGCGACAGTCGGGAACTCAACTTTTGCCGTTTTACAACGCGCTGGGCGAGTTGCACGCACCCCGTTACCGCTGGGCCTGGGGGCCTCGCGCCTACGGGAAAACCGGCGGTAACGATTTCTCGCATGTGCTGAAGTTGATCGAGGCGGCGAATTCCGGTGACGACATGGCCGAACAGATGCTGGCGGAGGCCGATATGGAAGAGTGGATGCGGATCTGGGCGCTTCGTCACGCCGTAGGCGATATGGATCATTTCGGCTGTTCAAATCCGCAAAACATGTACATGTATAAACCCACCGAAGGGCGCTGGGCCTTGATGATCTGGGACATGAACCACCTGCTCGGGAACAACCTGTCCTTTGCCCCCGGTCACGGTCTGTTTCCGGACTACTCCGACTATCAGGGGGACACCACCCTAACCGCCGTCTATGAAAATCCGCTGTTTCGGCGGATGTATCTACGGGCTCTGAAGGAGATTAGCGGCAGCGTTTTTCAATCCTCTGAAATGACGCAGTGGCTTGATGTGCGCTATGACGCGTTTATTGCCGACGGACTGGCGACGGGTTCGCAAATGTCGCCAGATGCCATTTTCAGTGACGACGATAAGATTTCCAAACTCTATGAAGGAAGGACCAACACTCTCTATTTCACCGGCTCGATCAAAGATTGGATTGAGGAAGCGCGCGTCGGCATTTTGGCGCGTGTGGCACAGGAAGACACGGCGTCGTTTGCGCTGACCAGTCCCGCATCGGTTTCAACCAGCAGCAACCTCGTGACCATTACGGGAACGGCTCCGGTTGAAGTTGCCTCAATGACGGTTAACGGAATCGAGTATCCCGTCATCTGGACGTCAGTCACCGAATGGTCCATCGATGCGGTGGCAGCCTCATCACCCGCGACATTTGCGTTGCAGGGGTTGGACGTGTACGGAGTTCCAATCATTGGAACATCGGCCACGGTTTCGGTTACCGTGACCGGAGGCCTGGATGCGCCGGAAGACACCATCGTCATCAATGAAATCCTCTACAACCCCACGGTGCCGGGAGGCGAATTCGTCGAGCTTCATAACCGTTCCGCCAACACAGCTTTCGATCTGACGGGATGGCGGATGAATGGGCTTGGATATACCTTCCCGGTCACGCTGCTCGCCCCCGGTGAATATCTCGTGCTGGATGACTTTGATGGCACGCTCGATCTGGATGGTGAGACGTTGACGCTGTATCAGCCTGTTGGAACCAACGGTGCGGAAGCGGTGGTGGATCAGGTCCGATACGAGACCACTGCTCCCTGGCCGATAATTCCTGCAGGAACTTCGCTGCAGCTTATGGATGCCGAGCAGGACAATCGCCGTGCGGCACTCTGGGCTGCGGCTGACGGATTAGCGGAACCGCCGACGGGTGAAACCCTTATTAACTGGGGGGATACCTGGAAATACCGACAGGGTGTAGATCTGGATGGTACGGGTTGGCAGACGACCGGATATAACGATGCGGCATGGCCTTCCGGTCCTGCGGCATTCGGTTTTGATAATGACCCCTTGCCTCATCCAATTCAGACTCCGCTGACACTCGGGACCATTACCTATTATTTTAGAAAAACGATCAATTTCACGGGGCAGGGCGGTGCTTCGCTCAAGTTGACGACCATGGTGGATGACGGCCTGGTGGTCTATCTCGACGGGGTTGAAATTAACCGTTTGCGGATGCCAACCGGAACGCCGACCTATACGACCACCACCACATCCTATGTGCCTACCGCCTATGAAGAGGGACCGGTTGAGATTGTTGTGGGCCTGCAGCCGGGTACGCATGTCATTGCGGTGGAACTGCACCAGACCAGTACCAAGAGCAGCGATGTCGCGTTTGACATGAAAGTGGAGAGCGACTATTCGGCTCTTTCAGCAGAGGTTGCTACGCCCGGCATGGCCAACAATGTCAGCTATCCGAATGCCGTCATTCCCGCACTCTGGCTCAACGAGGTCATGCCCTCGCCGGTCAGCGGTATGCCGTGGGTGGAGCTCTACAATGCCGGCGAAACGACGTTGAGTTTGAGCGGCTATTCCCTTGGCGACGACTACGGTGATTTGGATAAATGGCCGGTGACCGCGCCGGCGTCGATTTTTCCGGGAGCATTTGTTCAGATCAATCTTGGTGCCGGAGTTCTAACCAACGGCAGGGTTGCGCTCTCCCGTGATGTAGGCGGTTCTCGCGAAATGATTGACTATCTGAACTATGGAACCGTCGCGGAGGGCTGGAGCTATGGCGACTACCCGGATGGCAATCCATGTGCCCGTCTGGCCATGTATGCGGCCACGCCCGGTGCGGCCAATACCAACCAATCGGCACCGCTTGATGCGCGCATGAACGAATGGATGGCCGATAACGACTCCACGTTGGCGGATGCAATGGATGACGACTATGAGGATTGGTTTGAAATCTACAATCCCGGTGACGCGCCCGTCGATCTCGGTGGTTATTTCCTGACCGATGATTTGGCCGATCCCTATCAGTTCGAAGTTCCAATGGGTGGAAAATACACGATTCCGTCCCACGGATTCCTGCTGGTCTGGGCCGATAATGAATCGGGGCAAAATGCGGTCGACCCATCTGCACTGCACGTCAACTTTGCGCTGTCGAAAAGCGGGGAGACCATCGCGCTGGTCGCCTCTGATGGAAGCGTGATCGACAGCGTTACCTTTGGTCCCCAGATCACCGACCAAAGCGAAGGGCGGATGTCCGATGGCGGTCCTGTTATTGTGGAAATGGAACCTACGCCGGGCGCCCCGAACCAAGTCATTAACACGGCACCGGTTTTAAATGCTGTTGCGGATGTGCAGCTCTACCCTGGTGAAACCATCACGTTTACTGCGGTGGCCACCGATGCCGAAAGCGCATTCCAAACCCTGGAATTCTCACTCGAGCCCGGAGCACCTGCCGGCGCAACCATCACGTCCGGCGGAACCTTTTCCTGGACGGTTCCGACTGCAATGGCTCCATCGGCCTGGCCAACCACCATCCGGGTTGCGGACAATGGAACGCCCGTGCTTGATGATACGGAACCCTTTATGCTCCACGTTAATGCGCTTCCGCATTTTGACAGCGACCCGGCATCGACGGGGAATGGGCTGGTTCTGGAGGTTGAAACCATTACAGGGCGCGACTATTATCTGACATATAAGGATTCATTGTCGGATACATACTGGCTCCCGCAGGGGGATGCCAAGCCCGGCAATGGCTCGCCGTTGGAGTTTGAGGTTTCGACCACGAACGCACCTAGGCGTTTCTACCAATTATTAGTTGAATAGAAGGATTAGGATCATGAAAGCGAATGGTTTCATCAAACACGCGCCGGTTGTCGCGACGCTATTGTTAACGGGAGCGGTTTTTGCGGGAAGCCCGACGAAGCTTAATATTGGAGAATATCTGGACAAGGCCGATGACGGGAAGATATACCCCTCAGCCGCGCAGATCGAAATGCTCCGACCCTTTATGCCTGAGAAGGCGTATCGTCCTGCACCACCGATCAGCAACCGGGCATTCTGGAAACGGATTGCCGGGAAAGAATCAGCACAGAAGATATTTGAAGAGGCCGTTGCCGGGCTGGATAAAAAACCGGAAATTCCGATCTCCGACGAAATCTACCGCCGCGCGAACAAAGAAGGAAACCGGGGAATATATAAACCGCGCTATTACCGGACGATGGAAGTGCTCGAGAAGGCGGTCATTGCGGAGTGCATCGAAAATAAAGGCCGCTTTATTCCCCAGATTGAGGAACATATTAACGCCATTATGGCCATGAAGTCGTGGCTGCATCCGAATCATGATCCGGGGAACGCCGTGCTCGAAGGCAAGCGGGTGGCCATTGATCTGGGGGCCCGGAAGTTCGGTTCGGTGATTATGCTTTCCGATGTGCTGCTGGAAGATAAACTGCCGGCGGAGCTTCGTAAGGCAATGCGCGATCAGATTCAGTGGCGGATGATTGATTCCTATCTGAAGAGCTGCCGCGGCGAAGATAAAAAAGGCAATAGCTGGATCTGGGGAACCAGCAACTGGAATGCGGTCTGCACCGGCGGGACGCTGTTCTCTGCTTTGAGTGCATCTGATGATCCGGAGGAACGTCTTGCGGTTCTGGGCTCCGCTATTAACGCGATGAAAAACTACCTGACCGGCTTCGGTGCCGACGGCTACTGCTCGGAAGGCATCGGCTACTGGAACTACGGGTTCGGTAATTATCTCTATCTGGCGCAGACCGTCTATGATTATACCGATGGGAAAATCGATCTGTTCACGTTCACGGATCCTGAAAAGATGAAACGGGTCGGTAACTTCCCGGCCAACTTCCAGATCCAGAATGATGTCTATCCGTGTTTTGCCGACGGCGGTGCGCGGATCAAGGAGGGGAGCGATAACTATGCCTACATTCTCTCTGCCAAGAATTACGGCGCACGCAAGCCGTCCTTCAGCCGGCCGGCCGATATCACCATGCAGCTTCAGGAATGGGCCGACCCGGTTTCGTATGTCGATCCCGCCGCCGTGCCGGTGGAGCTTCCGGCTCACACCTATTTCGACGATTTCGGCATCGTCATTTCCCGCGGAGGGCAGAAGGTGCCTTTTTCTATTGCGATCAAAGCGGGGCACAATAATGAAAACCATAATCACATGGATGTCGGCAGCTACGTGATGGTACTGGAAGATGATCACATCATGTGCGGCGATATCGGTGCACCGCCATACAAGGCCGGCGCCTTTTCCCCGAAGCATCCCGCGCGTTCTTCCTGGGGGCATCCCGTTCCTCGGATTGACGGGAAGTTGCAGTCGGAAGGAAAACAGTTCAAAGGTGAAATCCTGGAGGCCGAGTTCAGCGAAATCCGCGATCGCGTTGTGGTGGATATTCAAGGCGGCTATAAAGTTCCAACCCTTGGAAAGCTCATTCGCAGCATGGAAAACGATAAGTCCGGTAAGGGTACCATCACAATAGTTGATGAGTTTGCCGCTACCAGATCGATCGATTTCGGAACCGCTGTGATGACGCATGGCGATTATAAGGTGGTGGACGGGAATACTATTCTGCTAATGCGCGATGGCCGCAAAATCAAAGTGAAGATCAGCGCCGATGGCGGTTCGTTCAGGATCAAAGATGAAAAGGTGCCGGTAAAGGACATCCGCTATGCCGATGAAGCTTTCCGTATCGGTATTGACTTCACAAAGAAGCTGACGGCCGGTTCCATTACGATGGTTTTCACTCCTGAAGGTTAAATCTGGATAGGGGCGCGGGCGGATCCGCCGCGGCCCGCAGCTCGGGCACCGAACAGGTGCTCGTAGAGTTTACTTGGTAACTATTTTGACGGCTCATGCGATCACGGTGGTGTTGATTAACGGCCTCTTTCACGGTATGACCTTGATCACCTAGATGAAATGCCGTTGTTCAGGGATTAAACAGGGAATGAGTTACACCATGAGTCAAATAAGAATTAGATTTGCCGTTGCGCTCGTTTGCGCGTGGGCCGGCTGTCAGAACAGTGTAGCCGGAACCGCGTCGAACGCCTCTCCCCTGGTGCTTGGTTACGGAAAAGAGGCCTTCTCCATCGGCGAAGAACTCTATTCAACCGACTTTGCCGACCAGGAAAAATGGGTGGTACAGGTTTCGACGGATGACACGACCTATGAGGAGCAGATTAAGTTTAAGGATGGCATGCTGGACCTCTATATGCCGAAGCGCGGCTGCACGGCGTGGTTGAATAAAAAGTTCAAAGGGAACATCACCATTGTCTATAAGGTCCGCTGTCCGCTGGAGACCGTGAAGGATGACGGGATTCTGGCAACGGATATCAATAATTTCTGGCACTGCTCTGATCCGAGCAATTTTGATGCCGTGCTGACGACGACCGATACGCATTATCACGGCGGCTTTTTGAGCTACCACGAGATGAAAGGCTATTATGCCTGCACGGGCGGCGGTCGCAACCGGACCACACGTTTCCGCCGCTACCCGCGTTGGATTGACGGCAGGGATATTCCGCACATGGCGGTGAACTGGAATGACCGCAAACCGGAATTCCTGATCGAGCCGGGCAAGTGGCACACGATCCAACTGGTTTATTGCAACGGCCTGTTACAGTACATTAAAGATGGTCAGGTGGTGTATGAGTTTAAAGAGGGCGATACGATTACCGTTGAGACCCGCGATGAGGAAAACCGCCGCCAGAAGCATGAAGAGATCTACACGCTGGAAAAATATCCGGCGCATGATGCGGGCTACTTTGGCTTCCGGATGGTCGGTTCGCATCATCAATATAAGGATTTGAAAATTTATAGTTTAGAGGCAAAAGGCCGGTAGCGCTCCGTCCGGGTGCTCGGCGAGCGCCCCTCCATATGTAATGAAAGGGTAACGTAGATGAAACTGATCAGATTGATGTTTGTAGGTATTGGTGTTGCAGCTCTGGCTGGATGTCAGAGTATGAAAAATTCGGATGCTTCGGCCCCCTGGGTGCTGGGCTATGGAGAGGCAGCTTTCACTGTGGGCGACCTGCAGTATGAAACGGATTTCAGCGATCGCGAAAACTGGGAACTTCAGATCCAGAAAAGCGATAACCCGGCCCACAAGGCTGAGGTGAACATCGAAGACGGAATGATGGACCTTTATATGCCCGCCATCGGATGTACGGCCTGGTTAAAGCAAAAGTTTGAGGGACCGATTGCGGTTGTTTATCAGGTGAAGTGCCCGACAGAGCGCGTCAATGGCGACACGGTCCAGGCGCGCGACATCAATAATTTCTGGCATTGCTCACATCCCGGCGATGCGGAGAAGCTTTTTGATTCCGAACTCTATAACGGCGGCTTCGGGAGTTATTCAAAACAGCAGGGCTATTATGCCAGCACCGGCGGTGGTGCACATGAGGGTAACCACACCACTCGCTTCCGCCGCTATCCCCGTGAAGTGGACGGCAAACCTTTTAAACACATTGCGCTGAACGATCGCGACGATCAGGAAGGCTATCTGATCACCCCCGGCGCATGGCACACCGTTCAGCTGGTGGCTTGCAACGGGCTGGTTCAGTACATCGTGGATGGCAAGGTCGTTTACGAAATTAAGGAGGGCGACTCTATTGATGTTGAAACTCCCGACAAGGGAAAAGTGACTAAGCCTTATTCGCTGAAAGAGTTCCCTGCCTACACGGAAGGCTATTTCGGTTTCCGTATGGTGCGCACGCATCATCAGTACAAAAACCTCAAGATCTATAAGTTGGATCCGAAGTAGTTTCCGGAAACGGCGCAGAGCACCGTTCTACGTAGCACGGTGCTCCGCGCCGTGTTTTAAATAGCAGGAGTATTTTAATGAAAACAGTACGTCGTATTCTATCGTTGGTCATGTTGTGCAGCTTGGCCTCTTTTGCAGAGAAACCCAACATAGTCATTATTCTGGCTGACGACCTGGGCTATGGCGATCTGGCTTGCTATGGAGGTTCTATCCCGACGCCGAATCTCGACCGGATGGCGGGCGAGGGGCTGCGCCTGACCGATTTCCATTCGGGGGGCACGGTGTGCAGCCCGAGCCGCGCGGCGTTGATGTCCGGAAAGTATCAGCAGCGGGTCGGGGTGGATGGGGTAGTTACTGCAGACCCCACGATGGCGGCCTACCAGT
Source organism: Pontiellaceae bacterium B12227 (assembly GCA_029432775.1). GTDB lineage: Bacteria > Verrucomicrobiota > Kiritimatiellia > Kiritimatiellales > Pontiellaceae > Pontiella. Next base: position 191,305 of record JAROAZ010000005.1, read on the forward strand.
TCGGTCTTGATCCGGAAAAAAAAGATACGCTTCCGGCTGTGATGAGTGCGGCGGGTTATAAGACCGCACTGTTCGGCAAATGGCATTTGGGCTATTTGCCGAAATATAATCCGATGAATTACCACTTTGATCAGTATGTCGGGTTCCTGAGCGGCAACATTGATTACCATTCTCACTTGGATCGCATGGATACCTTCGATTGGTGGCATGGTCGCGAGCTGGTGAAGGAGGAGGGCTATTCAACCCACCTCATCACAAAGCACGCGGTTAATTTTATAAAGCAGAACAAAAGCGAGCCGTTCTTTGTTTATGTCGCTCACGAAGCGGTGCATACCCCGGTACAGGGGCCGACGGACGGCATCCAGCGTGGTCCCGGAAAAACAAAGAAGGAAAATCGCCGGCCGGGGCCGGAGATCTATGTCGATATGCTGACCGAGCTCGACAAGGGCGTGGGTGAAATTCTCCAGACATTGGAAGCCAACGGTTTGGCTGAAAATACATTGGTGATCTTTTCCTCGGATAACGGCCCCATGCAGCTGGCCTCGCCGGGTGAGCTCCGCGGGCGCAAGGGATCGGTCTATGAAGGCGGGCACCGGGTGCCGGGCGTTTTCTGGTGGCCGGGGACGATTAAGGCCGGAACGGAAAGCACACAGACGGCCATGCAGTTCGACCTGTTTCCAACCTTCGTAGAGTTGGCCGGAATTGATGGATCTTTTGATTTTGACGGCATTTCCATTTCTTCATTTCTGAAGGAGGGAGCGCCGCTGCCGGAGCGCAAGCTGTTCTGGCGCAAGGGCGGGCTCAGTCCGTACGAGCCCAGCCTGGAAAACGGTAAGGATGTTCCCAAAGCCATCCGCGACGGCAAGTGGAAGCTCGTCGCCCAGCCCGGATACAAGAAGGTGGAGCTGTTCGACCTTGAAAGCGATGTGTCGGAAAAGAAAGATCTCGCGTCCAGGTTCCCTGAACGAACCGAGAAAATGACAAAGCAGCTGAAGGCATGGGAAAAGGAAATGTTCACCTATCTTCCATACAAAACGAAGCCGGCAAAACAGAAGTGAGGAGTAGAATGAAACATTTTTTGGTTAGAACAATGTTGGGATTGTTTGGGATTCTATCGGTTCAGTCGTGTGTGGCTTCCAATGATTGGAACATGGATTTGAGCGACCGCCAGGGCGTGGTTCCGATAGATGGCGGATTCAAGCAGGACGGTTATTGGGTCTGGGGCAGCTCCATTGTCAAAGGCGATGACGGCAAATACCACATGTATGTCTCGCGTTGGCCCAAGACGCTGAAGTTTCATCCGGGCTGGATGGTGGCGTCTGAAATCGCGCATGCGGTTTCCGATACGGCGGTAGGCCCCTATACATTCAGCGATGTGGCATTGGGAAAACGGCACCCGCAGTATTGGGACGGACAGTCGTGCCATAATCCCAAGGTGTTTAAACACGGCGACACCTACATCCTCTTTTACATGGGATCCACCCATCCGTTTGAGGATGCGGTCAAGCATCCGGAAGAAGTCCAGTTGAGCTCAAAATATTCCATCGTCGGACGCTCCAACAAACGCATCGGTGTGGCGACGTCTAAAAGCCCGTATGGCCCGTGGACGCGGATGGATGCGCCGGTGCTGGATACGAAGCCGAACACCTTCTATAGCTTCCTGACCTCCAACCCGACACCGGTCATCCATGAAGACGGCAGTGTGCTGCTGATCTTTAAATCGAGAAAGTACAACGACCAGTTTCCATATCACAGCGATATGATGCTGGGCGTGGCGAAGGCCCCGCATTATACCGGTCCTTATACGGTTGCCATGGACGAGCCGATTTTCAGCGAAACCCGCTTCGGCGTGGTGGAAGATCCCTACCTCTGGAAGGATGATTCCGGATACCACATGCTGGCCAAGGATATGAAGGGCACGATTGCCGGCAAGCATCATGCCGGCATTGTGGCCCACTCCAAGGATGGGCTCAACTGGGAGATCGGCGAGCATCCTCTGGCCTATTCCAGGACCATCAAGTGGGATGATGGAACCGAAGGCGAAATGGGGCAGCTCGAACGGGTGCAGGGAATACTCGAAGATGGTGAGCTTAAATATCTCAGTTTTGCGGTCATGGATGGCCCCGGCGGTTTTGGAAACGGCAAGAATACCTGGAACATCGTGGTGCCGTTGACGCCTGAAGAACCTTAATCATCATAAGGCAGGATGCCGGCTTTGAACGCCTTGGTAATGGCGGCCGGGGCATTTTCCACCTGGAGTTTTTCATAGATGTGGCGGATGTGGGTGGCGACGGTGGCATATGAAATATCCAGTTTTTCGCCGACATCTTTTTTCTGCAGCCCCTCACTGACGAGTACAAGAACTTCCAGTTCGCGCGTGGTGAGGGGTTCTTCAATTTTAACGGCTGCGGGTTTGGTTTTGACCATGTTGACGATATAGCCGGCGACCTCGCTATCCATCAGTGTTCCGCCTTCCATCACACTGCGGATGCCATCTTTGATCTGTTTGACAGTCGAGGATTTCAGCAGGTAACCATTAATTCCCAGCGCTATAGCACGCAGGACATCCGCTTCTTTGTTGGATTGGGTGAGCGCTATGATTTTTGTGTCGGGGCAGTATTGCTGCAACCAGGGAATCGCATCCAATCCGCTCATGCCGGGCAGACCGAGGTCGAGCAGGATCAGATCCGGCTTGGGACCGTTCTGCAGATTGCGCAGTGCGACTTCCGAAGCACCGAACGTATCGGCGACTTCCATGTCGGATTCCATATTGATCGTAAGAGCCAGGGTCTCACGATAATCAGGACTGTCTTCGATGAGTATGATCTGGATTTCAGGCTTCATGAGCAGGTCTCTTGTTCCATATTCCGGCTGATTTTAAATGGAGGGTTATCTGTGTTCCACCTTTCGGCGGTGTTTCTTTATGGACTCGGGCTCTGAACAGTTTTGCCCGGCGCTGGAGGGATTTCGGGATGTCCTGGGCGAGGCCCTTTCCATCATCTGTAATAGATAACACAACCCGTTTCGGGGTGAGGGTCAGTTCGGTTTTGAGTTCGGTTGCCCCGGAGTGACGGCTGATGTTAATCAGACATTCTTTGTAAAACAGGAACAGATTGATGCGGGTTCGTTGTTTCAGCTTGGGGATGAGGCTTTCCCCTTCAATGATCAGGTTATGTTTCTGTTTGGTTACAATTCGCTCAGCCGCCCGCTGCATATCGCTTTTTAAATCGGAAAACAGTTCGGGCGAATCATGAATACCGGTTACATAGCGTACTGCTGTTCCGGTCCGTTCGGTAACCGCCCGGATTCTTTTTACATATTCGGATATTGTTGCAGGCGCCTCTCTGGATTCCTCTACCATGTCGCTGAGCAGACCAATCGTATGAAGGTTGGCTCCGATTTCATCATGGAGGTCGGCGGCGAACTGCTCTTTGAGCTTGCGGACTTTTTTGCGATGTACCAGGTATTGGATGCCAATGGCGAAGGCGGTGCAGAAGGATAGTATGGAGACCAGCAATGAGAGAAGTTTCACCTGTTTTTTCTGTTTGAGATAACTGGCGTTCAATTGTGCCTCGACGTCCGGCCGTAGCGCTTCTAGTTCGTGGCGCCGCGCGAGTTGGTTCAACCATTCCCTGATAGGCAGGATCGTTCCAAAATGGTTCCGCCCGTCGGTCAGTGCTGATAAATTTCCCTGATTTGGTTTTTCTTCGTCGTTCAGGATGGTGTGTGCGCCCAGTGCAGCATTCCAGTTATTGGAAAAGATCTCAACTTCGGCAAATCCCATACAACGCCAGATCCCCGGGTCTGCTTCCGGAGCTTTATAACCTTGAGTGGGTGTCAGGTGCACATAACGGACGGTAATGGGCGGGAAATTCAGGGTGGTAATCGGGCCGGTGTCGTAGATTTGTTCCCGTTGATGTTTTGCGATAGGTATTGCGCTGGAGTAATCGGGGTTGAGTGAGCCTTCAATGTGAAGATGAAGCGGGATGCCGTAATCCGCGTGATGGATCCGCGGGATATTCTCCCTTAAATCCGCGGTATGCAGATTGATGCGGTTAATGGAAATGGCGCGGCCCAGGTCTATGGTGAGCCGTGGCGCTTCGTCCGGTTTAAAAAAAGCCAGATAGGGGTCGCTTCGTTCTCCGGTTGCCGCATCCATGAGATAGGGCATGTGGCCATCGGTGAGCGCTTCCTTTTGTGCGGCCCGGTGAACCCGGTTTCTTTTCGAGGATGATGCTGTAACGGCACGGTGCAGGGCGGCATTCTGATTACCGCTGTAGATCAGAACTTCCGATAATTGGAAAATATATTGGCCCCGGTTCCACGCCCAGGGGGATAGTTTCGTTGCTTCAACACGGACCCAGGTTGCATTTGTCGGGTTTAGTGGAATAACCAAGGGTGCAATACGCGGTAAAACGTGGTCGTTTTCTGTGAAAGCAGCGATCACTTTGCCATCAGGATGTTGTTCCGAGCCCGCGATAATGCGGAACTCCAAAGGAAAACCATCTGCGACAGGACCCCGGTTTTCATCCATCCAAATGATGGGGGCGAGTACAATCAGGTCGATTATTGTTTCTTCCCTGAGCTTTATCTCAACCCATTCAGTGTGATCGGGTGATGGATGGTCATCGGAAAGCCAACCCAGATTTCCAACGCCGGAGCGCATGGTATATTCCGCCAATTGCCCCAGTTCTTTATCGATAGCGTCCAGTTGGTGTTCTAATTCTGCCGTGGATGCAGCGGCCCCATTCAGAGCCGCAAGATATAGTGCTCCCGCCGTCAGAAGCCTTTTGCCCACTGGATTACGTCGATTCATGGATATATGCTTAGCAAATCACCTCTACTGGGCGTAGACATATCGATCAGGAATCAGGTTTTTCTGAAACTGCGGCGTATCAACAGTACGGTGGATGTGGAATCAGGTTACCTTTGCGATGCTTTACAGCTGTTACTTGTTTTTAGGCTGATTTAAGGAGATTGAGATGAGAAGGATGAAAAAACGCATAGGTGTTCATGTTGCATTCGCTACTGTTGTTATAGCTACGGGGGCATCGGCGGCAAAGCCGGTGACCATCGAATCATTGCTCACGGAGATGACGGATCGCGATTCAGTGGCACGTTATCCGGCGGCCGATTTCCGGCTGAAGCAGCACAGCAGCTATAACCGTGCATCCAAAACGCCGGATGAACCTAAAGGCTGGTTCACGAACCATGACTTCAATAGCAGCGATAAAGACCATAACTTTATCCGCATCGAGGAAAAGGATGGGAAAAAAGAATGGGTGCTGATGGATCATGAAGGCCCGGGGGCCATTGTCCGGTCCTGGATGCCGTGGCGGAAGACAAAAAGTAGCGCTACTGACATCAATATGAAAATCTACCTGGATGGTTCCGACGAACCGGCATTTGAGGGCAATATGCTGGGCCTGTTTGATGGAACCGGCCTTATTCCGTATCCCTTTGCCCACCCGTCACTTCGTTCATCGGTGAACTTTTTCCCGATTCCCTTTGCGAAAGGATGTAAAGTGACAACCGATCAACGGCCGTTCTTTTTCATTTTCACGTTCCGGGAATATAATGAAGGCACCCCGGTCAAGACGTTCACGATGGAGGATTTTGAAGCGGCCAAGACGATGACAGCAGCAACGGGGGAAAAACTGTTGAATCCGGCCGCCGAAGGCGCGGGGCAACCACTCCGTTTTTCTGCGGCGCTGAAAACGAATCAGGAAAAATCGATAGATCTGCCTGCCGGATCAGCGGCCGTTCGCGAAATCACCGTGAAACTGGGCAACTATGAAAAACCGGAAGTAACGCGTCAGGTGATCCTGAAAATGGAGTTTGACGGAAAAGAGACGGTCTGGTGTCCCATCGGTGATTTCTTCGGTTCGGGGATCGGCCTGAATCCGGTGCAGGGCTGGTATCGCACGGTCGCGGAAGACGGAACCATGAGCTGCCGTTGGGTGATGCCTTATAAAACGGGCGGCAAGGTTACGCTGCTGAACCTGAGCGGTGCACCGGTGGATGCCGAGCTGGAAGTTAAAACAGGGGATTGGACCTGGGACGATCGCTCGATGTATTTCCACGCCGGATGGCGCGGGCAGTATCCGGTTGCTACTCAGCCGCATTCGGACTGGAACTATGTTCATCTCAAAGGTCGAGGCGTCTATGTGGGTGATACCCTGACGATCATGAATCCGGTCGAAAAATGGTGGGGCGAAGGCGATGAAAAGATCTGGGTGGACGGCGAGGACTTCCCTTCGTTATTTGGTACGGGTACGGAGGATTATTATGCCTATTCCTGGGGCGGGATGAGCACCGACTTTTATGAGCATCCGTTTCATGCACAGCCGCTCGCTTACAAATGGAATAAGCTGAACCGCAAGCCGGAATCCCAAACGGGTTCTCGCAATACGTTGGGATACAGTGTGGAAACGCGCAGTCGCTCTCTCGATACCATGCCCTTCGGCAGTTCGCTGCAGTTGGATATGGAGATCTGGTCCTGGAGCGATGTGAACATGGGTTATCAGGTCGGGGCCTACTGGTATGGTTTTACCGACACATCGTCTAACCGGAAGCCGGAGCCGGAGGAAGTACTCAATGTGCCACCGCTTCCGGAAATGGATGGTGAAGAACCGAAAACCTCGGCGGATGTATTTAAAGGCGCCGTTGAAATTAAACCGGAGATGGTGGTTTCTAAACCGCAGGCGCTTGCGATCAAGCCGCAGAATCTAAAAAAGATGAAGATCAAGGGGGCCTGGAACGCTGGAAACCAGCTGTTGTTCAAAAATTCCAAGATCGGTGATGTGGTGGAAATCCGTATTCCTGCCGCAAGTCCCGTTGCGGAAGAGCTGACGCTGCATGCTACAAAAGCGAAAGATTACGGCATCCTTCGCCTTTCGGTGAATGGTAAGCCGGTCGATGGTGATATTGATTTGTTTGCAGGTAAACCGATGCCGTCGGGCGCCATCAAGCTCGGAGCTTTTAATCCGGTCGACGGCGCCTATGTAGTGCGGATAGAAGTCGTGGGTAAAAATCCTAAAAGTTCCGGCACCTTCTTCGGTCTGGATTGCGTTTCTCTGCGTGAGGCAAAATAGATGAAAGTCGGTATGAAGCAGTCTGTGTTGAAAACCTTGATTGTTATGGCCTCAGCATGGGCGGTGATTTCATTGGCCGATGAACAGCGGCCGAACATCGTTTTGATATTTGCTGATGATCTTGGCTATGGCGATCTGGGGTGTTATGGAGCAACCCACGTCCAGACGCCGAATATAGACAAGCTGGCGGCCGAGGGACGGCGGTTTACCGATGCGCATTCGGCGTCGGCGGTCTGCACGCCTTCGCGTTACGGGCTGCTGACGGGAGAATATCCGGTTCGTCAGAATCTTTGGGGGCCGTGTGCCCCGACCACCGGGCTGCTGATCGATACGGAGCAGCTGACGATTGCCAGGCTACTTAAGAATAAAGGATACGACACCGCCTGCATCGGCAAGTGGCACCTGGGATTCGGGGACGGGAATATTGACTGGAATGAGCCGCTGCGGCCCGGCCCGCTTGATGTCGGCTTCGATTATTATTTCGGCGTGCCGATCGTGAACAGCTGCAGTCCGTATATGTATGTTGAGAACGACCGCATTGTCGGGTTGGATCCCGAAGATCCGGTGATTTACTACGGCCGGAAAAAGAATAAAAACGCGACTCCCATTACGCCGATTCCGCCGGAGGCTGCACAGCGGAATCATAACTTTTTCGGAGGCGCAACGTCCGCGCATAAGCTCTACAACGACTACACAGTAGGGACCACGCTGGCCGAGCGTGCAACTTTCTGGATTCGGGAACGCAGTAAGAAGCCGTTCTTTCTCTATCTGGCAACAACCAATATCCACCATCCGTTCACGCCGGCGCCGCGTTTCCAGGGCACCAGCCAGTGTGGCCTGTATGGCGACTTTATTCACGAGCTCGACTGGATGGTCGGTGAAGTGATGAAGGCGCTGGAGGAACAGGGTGTCGCCGATAACACGCTGGTGATTTTTACGAGCGATAACGGCGGTATGTTCAATACCGGCGGCTATGCCGCGTTCAATCAGGGGCACAGGCAGAACGGGGCGCTGCTCGGTTTTAAGTTCGATGCCTGGGAAGGCGGTCACCGCGTGCCGTTTATTGCCAAATGGGCCGGCCGCATTGCGCCGGGAACCGTGTCGGTGCAACTGCTCAGCAATGTGGATATGCTGGCCACGTTTGCCGCACTGACGGAGCAGAGCGTGGATGAACAGCAACTGAAAGACAGTGTGAATATGCTGCCCGCCCTGACCGGCGAGCCGGAAGAGCCTTTGCGCGAAACGGTGGTCATGTCGCCCTACAGAGCCTCCCATTTTACGGTTCGCAAAGGAAAGTGGGTCTATATTCCGGCCAGAGGTGCCGGCGGTTTTGGCGGTCAACCCGGTCAGCATCGGGGCGGCGGACCGGCCTGTGCTGCCTATGTCGGCAATGTGAACAGCGATATTGAAAACGGAAAGATCAAAAAGGATGCGCCGCCGGCCCAGCTCTATAATCTGGAGAAGGATCCGCATCAAATGACCAACCTTTATAATAAGTACCCCGAAGTGGTGCAGGAGATGGACGCGCTGGTAGAAAACTACAGGCCGGTTGTTGTGAAAAAAAAGAAAAGGCAAAGATAATGAACAAGCCTGTGAGATGGGGTGTCTTGTGGTGCGTTATTTTCGGTTCCATATTTCATTTTTCAAGTTTTGGGGTGGCGGAACCGCGTCCCAATATCATTGTCATTATGGCGGATGATTTGGGGTATAACGATCTGGGCTGTTATGGCTGCAAGGATATTCCAACGCCGAATATCGACAAGCTTGCCGGCGATGGCGTGCGCTTTACCTCGGGTTACGTGACATGGCACATGTGCGGGCCATCGCGCGCCGGTTTTATTACGGGCCGGAACCAGTCCAGCTTTGGATATTATAAAAACCAGACTACGCCGCTGGATCCCCATCAGGGGCTGCCGAAAATGGAAACCGTCGCGAGCCTGCTTCAGAAGCAGGGCTATGTGACCGGCGGCGTCGGCAAGTGGCATATGGGCACCACGAATGACCAGCATCCGAATTCCATGGGTTTTGATGACTGGTTCGGTTTCATGAGCGGCGGGCTGATGTATTGGCCGCTGGATCATCCTTCCTACAAGGGGAAATATAATCCGCTGAAGCGTCCGGCCAAATGGCGCGACATCCACCATACCATGCCGGTCATCCATAACAATGAACCGGTGGAATGGGATCAGTATCTGACTCGTGAACTGACCGATGCCGGAATCCATTTTGTGGAGACGAACAAAGAAAAACCGTTTTTCCTGTTTATGTCTTACAATGCACCGCACCTCGATCTCGAGGCGCCGGAAGAAACCATTGCCAAATTCCCGGCGGATAAGATGTCAAAAGTGCCCGGCGTGAAGCCGGAGGCCCGATCCATTTATGGGGCCATGGTCTATGAGCTGGACCTGGGCGTTGGGCAGCTGTTGGCAAAGGTCGATGAGCTGGGACTTGCGGATAATACCGTGGTCTGGTTTCTGAGCGACAACGGCGGCATGAAGCGGACGAGTGACAACCGCCCGCTGAGAGGCGCAAAGGGTACGGCCTATGAAGGCGGGCTTCGGGTTCCAATGATTGTAAAATGGCCCGGCAAAACGCCGGAAGCTGTTGTGCTCGATGAGATGGTCACTTCACTGGATATCGGCGCAACCGCATTAGCCATGGCGGGCGGTAATCCTGCGGAAGCCGGTCTTCACGGAAAAGATGTTCGTTCCTACATGACCAAACAAACGGACGAAGCGCCGCACAATGTGTTGTTCTGGCATACGGGCAAGGCCCCCGGACCTACGGGTGTGATCCGGCAAGGGGACTACAAGTTGCTGATTTCGAAGAGCAAGGTCGAACTATACAACCTCAAAGATGATCTCGGTGAAACCACGGATCTTACGGCCTCGCACCCTGAACGGGTGGCGGCGATGCGGGGCCGATGGATGGAGTGGAATAAAGGGAATGTTTCCGACCTTTGGAAAACTCCGCCGAAAAATGCCTATCAATATGGTGACTACGAATGGCTCAAGGGCAGTCAGCACTACAAAGCTGGTCAGGAATAGGTTGCCGCATGCTGTGGCTACAAAAACTAAGGGTGCTGCTAAACTGGGAAACCTGCTTGATTGAACCGCGGACATGACAATTCAAGTGCAGTCAGCTAAGTTGTTTCCTTAATCCAATTTTATATGCTGTCAATGAAAGGACTGTAGTCACATGTCGGACGTTCGAAAAAATATAAAGCTGTTTACCATTCTCCTGCTGCTTTCTGCAGGAAGTCCATTCGCCCCCCGAGCAGGAGCTGAAAAGCTTCCGAACTTTATCATCATCTATGCCGATGATATGGGCTATGGCGATCTCGGATGTTACGGTGCTGAGGGGTATGAGACGCCCGCGCTGGACCGCATGGCGCGGGAGGGGATGCGTTTTACCGATTTTTCAACGTCGAGTTCCATCTGTACGCCTTCCAGGGCCGGTCTGCTGACCGGTCGCTTTGCCCAGCGCTGGGGGCAGGATGGAAAGGTTTATTGGCCCCACAGTAAGAACGGCATGCCCGGAACTGAAATTACCATTGCAGAATTGTTGAAAGCGTCGGGGTATCAAACGGCACTTGTGGGCAAATGGCATTTGGGGCATCGGGGGGAACACCACCCGACGGCGCAGGGATTTGATCTGTATTACGGAATCCCGTACAGCAACGACATGTGGCAGGATCCCGGAACGCCGCTGGCGGACAAGGTCATGTTTCGCGAGGGGCTGACGCGGGAAAACTATCTGGATGGAGCCGGCGCGAAAAAGAAAAAATATCGGGATCAAGTCCCACTGATGCAGGGGACGGAAGTGATCGAGTGGCCGGTCGATCAATCGACGCTGACCAGGCGCTACACAGAAAAGGCTCAGGCGTTTATCTCTGCGAATAAAGAACAGCCGTTCTTCCTCTATCTGGCGCATGCCATGCCGCATACGCCGCTGTATGCCTCGGAAAACTTTGCCGGAAAATCAGAACGGGGTCTGTATGGCGATGTTGTTGAAGAGATGGACTGGTCAACAGGGGAGATTCTTAAAACCCTTCGTGAGCATGGACTGGATAAAAACACACTGGTCATCTTCACCTCTGATAATGGGCCGTGGTTGAGCAAAAAAGCAGATGGAGGGAGTTCCGGGCCCTTGCGTGATGGGAAGTTCAGTGCATATGAAGGCGGTTGCCGTGTGCCGTGCATCGCCTGGCAACCGGGTATGGTTCCGGCTGGTACGCTCTGTGAAAAGCAGATCTCCACATTGGATCTATTCCCGACATGGGCAGCTCTGGCCGGTGTTGAGGTTCCGTCAGACCGGCCATTGGATGGGGCGGATATCCGGGCTGTTTTAAAAGGTGATTTTAAAAAGGCGCCCGAACGCGAATGGTTCCTCTACCGGGGCAACGCGATTCGGATGGGCGACTGGAAATATGTGAAGGTCAAAAAGAGCGAGCAGCTTTTCAATCTGGCTGAAGATGTTGGCGAAAAGAAAAATGTGGCAAAACAGCATCCGGAAAAAACGGAGCATCTCGCGAAGCGGCTTGCCGCAGTGCAGGCCGAAATGAAGCCGGCCGAATAAAAGGAAATGCAATGAAGCCCTTGTTGATATTTTTTGCCCTGATGGCGATATGCCCATTCGCCCGGTCAGCTGGGCGTCCCAATATCATCTTCCTGATGACCGATGACCAGCGCTGGGACAACATGGGATGCTACGGGCGACCGGAGTTTAAGACCCCGAACATTGATGCACTGGCGGAGCAGGGCGTGGTTTTCGACCAGGCGTTTAACACGGTGGCCATCTGCATGCCCAGCCGGGTGACCATGATGACCGGTCGCTATTTTTCCAGCCACCGCGTGGGCTTTGTGGCGCCGAATGATTACACGCTATCGCAGGCCGATTTCGGTCAGGGCTATCCGGCTATGCTCAAGAAGGCCGGCTACCGCACCGGCTTCATCGGCAAGGTCGGTTTCACGGTCAGTGAGCAGGCGCAGCGCCCGTGGGCCGGTGTTCCATTTGACTACAAAGGGAATATGGGCAACGTCTTTGATTTCTTTGCCGGAGCGGAGACGGTGGAAACAAAGGCGTTGGAGGTATGGCCGGAAGAGGATGCGGAGCTGCAGGCGATTTATAATAACAGGATCAAGGGCGAGAGCCGCACGATCCGAACCGGAAAAGCAATGCTGCACTTCCTCGAAACGCAACCGAAAGACCAGCCCTTCTGCCTGTCGGTCAGCTTTTATGCCGTAAAACACGACAATAATAACCATATGTATATGCCGCACTTTGAGCAGTTCAGGGATTTCGAATTCTCGGTGCCCGGCAACTGGGTCGAAGGGGCGAACGAAACATTGCCCCAGGTGGTGAAGGATCATGCCCGCGGAGTGTATCTGCATAAACAGCGGACCTCGACCCCTGCGCTCTACCAGCGTCAGGTGCGCCGCTTCGCCGCGCAGGGATACACTGTGGATCAGCAGGTTGGGCTGATGATCAAGAAGCTCAAGGAGCTTGGGCAACTAGAGAATACGGTCATCATTTATACCAGCGACAACGGACGCTTTCAGGGAACGCATGGCCTGTTCGACAAATGCATTCTCTACGAGGAAGCTGTTCGTGCACCGCTCATTGTTTTCGATGGTCGAAAAGCCAAACAAGGCCGTCGCGAGGATGCGCTGATTTCCTCCGTCGATATGGCACCGACCATTCTGTCGCTGGCCGGAGTTAAGCGCCCGAAAATTATGCAGGGCCGCGATTTCAGTGGCGTGCTGAATCAGACGCAGGAGCTGTCGAAATGGCGGGATGCGGTGCTGTTGGAGAACCTGTTCCTGGTGGATCTCTTTCGGTCAAAATCCAAACCGAATGTGTTGGAGATCAACGAGGGAGTGATCGAGCGCAACGAGTCCTATCGCTCCCGCGGTGTGCGCACGGACCGGTTTAAGTATTTCATCTACTACGAACACGATCCCGTAATTGAAGAGCTCTACGACCTCGATAAGGATCCGTTGGAACAGAATAACCTGGTGAACAATCCCGAATTTTTCCAAACCCTGGAAAAACTGCGTAGGCGGACGGAAAAACTGTATCAGGATGCTGTGAACTAAGGATGTATTCATAGTTGTACGACGCGGCAGGCGAGACGCCTGCGGTACATGGGCAAAGATCGTATCGCAGGCACCTCGCCTGCCTCCTGCAAGGATAATCCGCGTATGGAGTTTAAATAATCCCCTTACGGATGGCGGTGGCGACGGCTGCTGCGATGTTGGGAACCTGGAGTTTTTTATAGATGCTTTCGGTGTATTGCGCGACGGTGCGATAGCTCAGGCTCAGGCGGTCTGCCACTTCTTTTTTTACATATCCGGCCGCCATGAGTTCAAGTACCTCCCGCTCCCGGGGGCTCAGTACGTTGTCTTCGAGGGCATCGCCTCCTGCGCTGAGTGTCTTTAAAACGATTTTGGATAACTGCGCATCGATCACACAACCGCCTTCATGCACATCCTGAATGGCACTCCGCAGAGCGGCTATACCCGAATCCTTAAGGATATAGCCGGATACGCCCATGCGGATGGCTTCGAGGGTTGCGCGGTAATCGTCGTTCTGGGTCAGGACCAGGATGTTGCTATCCGGAATTTCCTTTTTCAGGGTGGGGATCAGTTGAAAGCCGTTTTTTCCCGGCAGCTGTAGATCCAAAAGAATGACATCAACTTCGTTGAAGGAGGTACTTTTAAGGCTGTCGGCAAATGATTCAGCACTTGAGAAACTGACGATGTGTTCCATGTGCTCAGACATTTCTATCATGCGTTGCAGTGATTTGGTATAGGGTTTGTTATCCTCGATGATTAGAATTTTTATGGGTTCATCCATAACGTGTATTCTCATTTTAAGCGCAGCGTAATACAGGTGCCGCCTGTTGGATTGTTCTCGATATGCAGCTTTGCATTCAATCGTTTTGCCCGTGCTTCCAAATGCTTCAGGGGCAGGTGGTTTTCCGGCAGTCCAATGCCGTTGTCGATAATCAACAACTGGACATATCCGTTTTGCCTGCGGGAGATCAGCTCAACGCGGCTTGCTTCGGCATGTTTCACGATATTATTCAGGGCCTCCTTCACAAACATGAAAAGGTCCCATTGTTCTGATGGGCTCCTGCGGGTGAACCGGGCATTCATTCCGAAATCACATCGGCAATCCATCGTTGGAAGCATTCTTTGTGCAAGCTCGCGGATTTGGCCACACACATCAAAACTCTCCGGATCCGATTCCAGGAAGTTGATAAAATTCCTCGTCTCCCTTGAAGTTAACCGGGCGGTTTGAATTGCATCATCAAACAGCTTGGATTGCATGTCGGTTGGTTGGTGCACGGTTTCCTGAATAAGTTCAGCGGTTTGTACCAGACTGCTGACATTGGCGCCGATCTCATCATGCAGGTCGCAGGAGATACGGTTACGAACCTTAATCCATCGCTGCTTGGCCATTAACTTTGCCATCCACGCCAGTATAACGAGGATAAAAATGATGCCGGCGGAAAGGACCAGGGTGAACAACAGGCGTTCCCGTTCCCGGAGCCGAGCCAGACGTAGATTCTGCTGTAGTTCTTCCAGCCGCCGTTCCAGCAATGCTCGGTGATTCAGGTCTTCGATCCAGGACCGCAGGGGGATTAGGCTTCCTTCGGTGGACAGGCCGTCGACGAGACGTCGCGCGGATTGCCGTTCGGCAGGGGTTGTCTTTCTACTTCCGGTGCGGACGGTTGGCGGAAGGTTCCGGGTCAGTACACGGCCGTTGCCCAGAATTTCTATTTCACCCAGTGCAAAGCGTAGTTCCCGTTTGGTGCGGAATTCAGCGATCGGATCCTTCAGTGTAAGGCGGAAGTAGCGCCCTTGAATGGGTGCGATGCCCAGCATCAGGGGACTTGAGCCAGGTCGGAGCGGGGGTTCACCGCTTTTGAACAGGGTTTGCCCTTTCGTATCCGCCGGTTCGTCAAGTTTTTCGAAATGGATTTGTGTTGGGAACCCGATTCCGCTCGCTTGCGGGAAATTATGCTGCAGAGAATGCACAACGGGCCAGAGCCTGAGTTCATCAATCTCCTGTACTTCCTCCAAATCGAACAGCACGGTAAGCTCATCGCCGCCAAAATAAAAATTATCGAATGGATCCCGAAGGGTTCCGGTGACCGGCGAAAATAGGAAAAATCCGTCTGTCAGGCAATCCTCTGACCAGACATAGCCGTATCGGCCTTGGGAAGAGGTGGTTGCCTTGGCTCCAAGGGCGACGTTCCAGTCGTCGCTGAAGGCCAGGACTTCGCTCAACGTCACAATATACTTGGAATCCCACCAGGTTGGATTCGGTGCCGCTCGAAAGACCGTAATGTGCAACCCGGTTGCAAAGACCGGGTGTGCAAGGTGAAAAAGCTGAGGTTCGATGCCTGAAGCGTTATAGTCCTGCTGACTGTAGTCGACGATACGTTCGCGCGTGCCATCCTGAAGTACCGCTTCAATGGTGAATCGCTCCGGAAATCCAAACGCCACGACCTCTTTCGAACCTGGGGAGTAGGTGGTTGGCACCATTGCAATCATATCGATTTCCGCAGGTGTGATGAATTTCAGGTTGATAGTTATTTTCCGATGCGCATTGTTCTGGCGGGTTGCTCGATATCCCAGTGTCCAAGGGGTGGGATTCGGCAGCAACTCCGGCAGGGGATCGATTTCCGATTCCACCAGCTCGATTTCTTTTTGGATTGCCCGTATTCCGACCGGTTTTGCTGCAAAGGTCGGCGCAGGGAGGGCTGCGTTGAAACCGAGCGCAAAGAGACACCCTACCTTGAGTAGATGGCACATGCGGGCTGGGTGTGGAAATTGCATATACCACTATATGCCTGAAACAGCCCGATTTAACAAAGAATTAAGGAGCCTAAGGGCACGGTCATTTAGCCGTATTGCCAGTCCACCCGATTATGAGATTTAATGGGGATTCAATGGAACATAGCTGATTATTTCAGGCGCGACTGGGTAGACTGTTCAGAATTTGGAGATGGTTTGTTAAATAAACTGCAAGTATTAAGCCTTTCGGTGTTGGCGGCGTTTGCTGCTCAAGGGGCTGTGATTGATATCGATGGACCGCCCAACATCGTTCTGATTTTCATGGATGATCTGGGCTACAACGATATTGGCGCGTTCACCTGTCCCGACCCGCCGAACCAGTATCCGGTTTCCGGCCCCGCACCGAAACCGGGCGGTTCGGATGTCGATTTACCGGATCCGAATGAGGCCTATGGGCTGACGCCACGGATCGATTCTCTGGCGGAAGGCGGAATGAAAATGACGCAGTTTTATGCCTCTTCGCGTTGCTCTTCTGCACGGGCCTCTCTAATGACGGGGCGCTATGATGCGCGCACCGGAGTGAATGCCGTTTTCTATCCGAACCACAGTACGGGATTGAGCACGACGGAAGTGACGATACCTGAACTGCTGCGGCAGTCTGGTTATGCGACGGCCATGATCGGTAAATGGCATCTGGGGTATAATCCGAACCGGCATAATCCCTATCAGATGATGCCGGTGCGGCACGGCTTCCATGAGTTTTTAGGATATCCGCACAGTAACGACATGAACTCCCTGAACCTGATCAGGAACGAAACGATTGAAGAGGCAGACTTTTCTTCGGCCGCTGAACAGGCCCAGATTACCTGGCGTTATACCGAAGCCGCACTGGATTTTATCCAGCGTGCCTCGGGCGCAGACAAGCCGTTTTACCTGTATCTTGCACATACCATGACGCACCGCCCAACCTGGCCATCGGATCGGGAATATACGAATGCCGATGGGACCATCTGGCCGAAGTTTCAGGGCATCAGTGGCGTCAGCTATTACTATGATGTCGTGAAAGAAGTGGATCACAGCACCGGTCGGATTCTGGACAAACTCGAAGAGCTGGGCATCGATGACAATACGCTGGTCATCTTTACCTCGGACAACGGCCCGTGGACGCGGCTTTCCGGTGTTAATTTGACGAGCTATGCGGTCGGCTCGGCCTATCCTCTGCGGGATGGGAAGGGCACCACCTGGGAAGGTGGATGCCGTGTTCCGTTTGTAGCCCAGTGGCCGAATGCGATTCCTTCCGGTACCGAATCGGGGGAAATCACCGGCCTGGTTGATCTGCTTCCAACCTTTGTAAAACTGGCCGGCGGCGAACTGCCGACAGACCGTACCATCGACGGCATTGATCTTTCCGGTCTTTGGACGGGTGAGTCCGGCTGGAGCTTCTCCCGCTCAGCCTATGCGCTTTTTAACAACGGTGCAGTGAGTGCTGTTTTGAAAGACGATTATAAACTGCGCAGCGGTGCACTCTATAACCTCGTGAACGATATTCAGGAAACCACCGATGTTTCCGGCTCGCAGGCCGCTGTTCTTGCTGATCTAGAGGCCGAGTCTGCGACCATCGCCGCATCCATTACCGCGGAAAACAATTCGCTCGGGTCCTTTACGTCATACGAGGTGCTGCTTTCGGCGAATGATCTGTCGGTTCCCGAGGGCGGAACGGCCACGGTGGAAATCAGCCTGTCGGCCGACCCGGGCCAGACCGTCGTGGTTATGGTGACCCGTTTTGCCGGTGACACAGACCTGACCGTTGCGGCAGGGGAAACGCTGACCTTTACTTCCAGTGATTGGAACTCGGCACAGACCGTTACACTGGCTGCCGCTCAGGATCCGGATGAAGATCATTCCGGGGCCACGTTCCGGGTGACCACGGATGATATTGAACAGGTCCGCAAACTGTTTGCTTTTGAGGCCGATGATGAGGCGGCGCCCGATGTTCTGGCCAATCTGATCTGGCCCAAAGGGGACGTGATGGCCGTTTCAAATACAACGGTTAAGCTGGTGGCCGAGGGTTCCGTGCTGCTCGGTGGAACCAATAATCCGGCAGGCACCGTCATGGAATGGACTAAAATTTCCGGTCCAGGAGATGTGGTGTTCACGGATGCAACAACCCATGAAACCGGCGTCTCCTTTTCATCAACCGGATTGTACTGGATTCGTTTTTCGGCCGATCATCCTGCGGCCGGAAGCTTCGGTTCCGCGGATTTCAAGGTTCAGGTGGGGGTGGAACCGGAAGTGACGGTGGAGACGTCGTATTCGTATTCTCCGGTTCTGGTCTATGATGCTTCGGAGGATTCCGACGGGGATGCCGTCTGGGAAAATATGCTTTCCCCGGGTAACCGCGACTGGGCGCTCGATTCCAGTATCGTGCGTACACCGATCGATCCCGCCGCACAGCTTTCGTTCATTGATGCGGCCTACGTTTTTGCCGGCGGCTCCATGCCGGATGGCGCAACCTCGCAGCACTTTGATGAATACAGTACGGGCGATGCGAGTTTCGAATTCTGGTTTAAACCCGATAGTCTTCCGCTTGCTTCACCGCAGGTGCTTTGGGAATCGGGTGGAGCGATCGGTGCCGGTTTTGTGATCGAGGGCAGTACGCTTCGTTTCGGGGTGGATGATAGCACCGGCGCAGTGGCGGAGGGCACGCTTGCACCTTCTGCTGCTCAGGACGGTTTTGTTCATTGCATCGGTGTAATTGATTTAGCCAATGACGAAATCCGGCTTTATCTCGATGGGGTGCTGGTTGATACGGAATCTATTCCCGGGGTATCGGACTGGTGTGGAACCAGTCAGACCGGACTGGGCACCATTGCGCACTCGAATGGGTCTGAAACGTCCAACAAAACCCATTTGGGAGGCTATGAGCTGCTGACGGAAACCTATGGTCGATTTGCGGGACAGATTGCATGGGTCTCTTTTTATGACCGGGTTCTTACGGGCGCAGAGGTTTTGAGTCTTACTTCCGGCCCGGCTGTAACGAGCACAACCAATACGGTGCCAACCTATGTTGGCAACGTCGCACCCTTAACCTCGGCCGGCATCGACCAGACTTTGCCTTATCCCATAGGCGTGCAACTGGATGGTGCTGTCCAGGATGACGGGCAACCTGGCGCTTCTATGCTGACAACCTTCTGGCACCTGATCTCGGGGGCGGGTTCCGCATCCTTTAACGATGCAACGGAACTGGATACTACGGTGAGTTGTAATCTGCCGGGAACCTATCAGCTGCGGCTGGAAGCTGAGGACGGCGAGATCAAGGTGTATGACGATGTGGAACTCATTGTTGATGCGCTTACCTATGCTGATTGGGTATCTCTTGAAGAATTGCCAACTGGTCAGGACCGTGTGGGAGATAATCCTGATGGAGACCGTTTTAACAATTATTGGGAATGGGTACTTGGGCAGGATCCGGAAGCGTTCGACCCTCCTATATTGTCGGGCATGGTTACAGCACCGGGGGGAACGAATTTCGTAAATTTTACGTTCACCTTTGAGGTGCCTCGCAACCGGGTGCCTTCGCTGGGACTGGAAACCAGTGAGAACCTTGGTAATTGGACCGTGGTCTCTAACCTGGCGCCCTGGATCGAGGTGCTGGATATTGATTCTGCACGGTGGACCTATGAGCTGGCCGTTGATGCGGAGGAGCTTCCTACGCTTTTCGTACGACCGGTAGGGGCGCTGTGAGGAATCTATTTGGAGAGGGCTCGTTGCATGGGGTAACGGGTTAATGAGAAGGAAGGTAAAGATGAGAGCATGGAATAGAATACACACAATGGCACTTGCCGTTGCCCTTGCCGGTATGCTGGCGCATACCTCAAGTGCGGTATCGATTGATATCGACGGCCGCCTGGCAAATTCGACGGAAGCAAGCGATCTGGAGTGGGGCGACAATTCTGCTTTAAGGGATAACAAAGGAGACGTCCCGCCTGCTGTGACAGATGGTGATGGAGTGGTTCAGCTTACGGTCGATCCGAATGGCAGGGTATGGCGAACAGGATACAGTTCCGGTTCGTATGATCCCGGCGAAGAGTGGAACCTCAAGAGCGGGAGCACCGCAACAGCTGCTGCGGGGGCGTTTAGTCAAGGAGCCTACATTGAGATCAGCCTGGATTCCACAGTGTATGCGGCTGGCTTGTTTTCCTGGGATTCTGTGAGTGTGAGTCTCTGGCGGAACGGTACCGGGGCGGATGATAAATTCCAGCTTGCGATTGATGCCGATGGGGATGGTTTTTCGACCAATGACCTGGTTGGAACCACATCAGTGCTCACCGCCGGAATTACTGGAGATACCACCATCACCTATGCCGGAACGTCCCTACCGACCAATACAACGACAGGGGTCGTTCGCCTTTATTTTTGGGGAAATGCCAGCCCAAGTGGAAATTTTCATTTGTATGATGTTGTAGCTGACTATACCCCTCCTGCGGCGGCGTCCATTGGTTTTAGCCCGAATCCACTTTCGTTGACGTTGGAGGCTCCCGATACGACAGTTAATGGAACCATCACAGCTTCTTACAATGCAGGGTCAGTCTCTTCGGGTGATATTACCATCTCTTCGTATGCGGTGGATTCGGGTGATCCGGGCTTCAGTGCTGCCCTGGTCGACAACACGCTGGGTCTGAGCGACCTGACGGAAGATATTACCGTGACTTATAGTAATGCGGTCGGCGGTTTGTTGTCCGGTCAAAGCGCGAGTTCCACGCTTGAGGTTATCTGGACAGAAGACAGTTCCGGTGTAATGAATACCTCCAGCATTCCGGTGAGTGTTCTTTACAGTGCTGGCGATCCGGGCGTTTTTGCCAACGCAGCAGGCGGAAAATGGGAAAATCCAGCCAACTGGGGCGCTGTTCTTGTTCCAACGAACGATATGCTGGTCTACATTGACGGCTCAGCGGGCGGACAGCCTGTTGTAATGGATGCGGATTCCTGGACGTATTTCTCTAATAATTCATTGCTTAAGGATGGGGCTACAGGGAACTATCAGATCGGCAATCTGTTCATAGGAAAGACTTCAACGGCTTCATTGGATATTGATGTCGGTGCCGGTAATGTCGTTCAGTTAACCAAGAATGCATGGCGTTATATTGGTCAGAACAGCGGTTCCGATGGTGCGTTGAATCTCATCAGTGGAACCATGATGTATGATTGGAACAGGCCGATCATTGCGAACCTGTCCGGTTCCAAGGGCCGGATTGCAGTCACCGGTCCGGATGCTCTCTTCCAGATTTCCCGGGAAAACACCGGCATAAGTCTGGTTGTGGGAAATGCTAACGGCGGAGATGCGGATTTTTATATTAGTGACGGAACGGTCAAGACCCGTGCGGGGGTTACCGTTGGAATGAACGGCACATTCGAAGTGTACGGAAGTGCTGCAGATCAAATCGCTATCGGAACTCACGGTACTGTAGACGGAAAATGGGTAACGGCTGCTGGCGCTACCCTGAAGGTCTCGGTTGATTCCGGAGGGCTTACGCCGATTTTAATCGATGAGGTAGATCAGACTCCCGGCACAGGCCATGATGGAATCGCCACCTTTGAGGCCGGCACGTTTCTGGATGTTGGGTTTGCAGATGGGCATGTTGAAACCAACGCCTGGGTGGTTATGGAAGCCGAAGGCGGGATTGTCGACAACGGACTTAGTTTTGCTCCCGGCGTTTCCAGCGGCTGGGATTTCGTCGTGTACAGCAACAAGCTGTGGGTGGCTTATGGCGGAGCGGATATGCCGCCGAGAAGCCTCTATGTGGATACCCCTGTATCCCTTCCGGCGTGGAGCCTATTTGACTATGACGGGAATTCCTCCTTCACGTCTTCGGATTCCTCCGGCTATAGCGTGGATGTTGCGAACGGCAGCCGGGACCAAATCTTCCCCGTGGAATACCAGCAACTCTCTGCCGGTATCGATATGACTCAGGTCGGACAGAAGATTACCGCTACGTTTGATGTCGAGATGAATGCAACAATCGGTTCGTATGATAAGGACTTCCGCTTTGGTTTCTTCGACACAACGGACAATGTTCAAATCATTTCGATGAATGATCTCGGGCCAATCTCCGGCAGTGCTATGTCGGCGAAGCTGGGTAATGAAATCAGCTATAACAACGGGAACGGAGGTGTATTTGTTGACGGTGACTATGCGTTGCTGTCTATTCTGTACCAGACGAACGGTGTAGGTTCTTCTTCAGGGACTATAGCCAATGGACTGATTCTAAATGAGTTGAATTATTTCAACCACTCCCTTGAGCGGACGGGCACGAATGAACTGACCATGACGACGGTCTGGATGGATAGTTCGAGCACATCAACGTACACGGCTGTAATTGATGAATCGACAACCGGGGAGAACTATTCTTATTTCATGCCGGACGGAGGGTATGAAACCTTTGATGGATTCGGTTTACAGATTCATGAACAGTATTCCAGTGCGGATTACACGCTCTCCAACTTCGAGCTCTCCTATACCTCTCCGCTACCAGCAGGGTTCGGATATAGTATTTCCGGTGTGACGCAGGATCTGCTCGGCGACGTGACGCTGACCCTGTCGGATGCGGTTCCCTATGCAACCTATGTTGTTTGGGCAACGGACAACCTGACTATTACCGCTATGCAAGAGGTGGGTTCTTATGCCGCGGATGGATCCGGAGCCGTTACGGTTCCCGCAGCGGATATTGCGCCGTATGTTGGCGATACAGGCTTCATCGACGTGGAGCTGCCGGTCACGGTGGTTATTGACGAGTAAGATGAACCGTTTCTTCGGTTTATGATCCGAAGGATTCATTGGGGAAGCCAGGGCCTTAACCGGCTCTGGCTTCTTAAATTTTCGTATGGGAATGAGTGAAGTGCTGAAACCTAAAGTATTGCTGCCGGCGGTGCTGATCATCGTGCTGCTGGTCACGTTGTTCGATCTGGTCCGGATCCGTTCATATTCAACACATCCGACTCTTCCTGCGCAGAAGATTCGTTGCGAGCAGGATCAAATTTATTTTGAGCTGTCCCACGGCGCAGAAAATATGGACTGGAAACGGCTCGCCGGCACGTTGGAATATATCCGGGGGCAATATGACTGTGCCGATTTCCGCCTGGTGAACCTGATACGTATACTCTACCGCTTTGGTGATCGGATTCCTGAATCCACGCGATCCGAAATTCAAGAGACGCTGATTAACTTTCGCTACTGGTGGGATGAGCCGGGCGGAAATTCCATGTGCTACTGGACGGAGAATCATCAGATCCTGTTCAGCTCGGCGGAATATCTAATCGGTCAGCGATATCCTGATGCCGTGTTTTCCGATGGGCTTACCGGGCTGGCGCATCAGGAAAAGGCTAAACAACGCATTTTCCAATGGTTGGAACTTCGTTGGAACTACGGCTTCTCGGAATTTAACTCCAGTGTCTACTACAAAGAGGATATTGGGGCGCTGATTAATCTGATCGACTTTGCCGAAAATGAAGACCTGTCGATGAAGGCCAAAATCATCATGGATCTACTGATGTACGATGTGGCATCTCAGCAGGTGAACACCCTTTTTGTTTCCGCCAGTACCCGCGCATATGCCCGCAATCGAACCGGCCGGTCCGGTTCGCGGCTGGGCGGACTGCCGGAATACTATTGGGGCTCAGGGCAGGGGATCCAGGCGGGTATTATGTACGGCATGATGACGACAGCCAATTATACCCTGCCGCCGGTGATGGTCGAAATTGCGAAGAATCCCGATCCCTCCGTCATGAAACACAGCTTTGGTCTCGATATTCCTGAGTTGAAGAAGGAGGGGTTTTTCGGAGGGGATACTGCCTCCCTGATGATGCAACTGGGCGGCGGCGCATTTTCCAATGCTGAGGTGGTTCGGAACACGCTTCGCTTCGTTCGGAGAAACCGGATGTTTTCGAATGCCTTTCTGACGGACTTCCGATGGTTGGATTTTTCGCTGCTGAATTGGCTGCACCTGGAGCCTGCCGCTGTGCGCCTGGCAAATCCCCGAAGCAACGGCGTAGCGATGCAGCGGGGAAACATCTACACCTACCGCACCGGCGATTACAGTTTATTTTCCATACAAAACCACCATCCCGGAACTTACGGGGGACAGCACCATGTGGCGGGGATGAACATCGGCGGTGCATTCGGCGTTTTTCATACGCATCCCATGCTGGATAACCAGCCTTCCGGAGAGGGGGTAGGCTATGGATATCTTCCGCATGTCACACAGGAAAAAAATGTGTCGCTCGCCATGTATTGCCCGCCGAAAAATCGGGGGCTGGCCCGGCCGGTTTTTCCCGACTGCACTTTCGCCTACTTCCCGGTAGATAAATTTGATGAGATGGAAGTTCGTGACCGCTATGCCTTCGGGAAAAAAGGCGATGCGTATTGCGCTTTCATTGCGAAGAATTCTCTGGAATTCAGGGCTGACGAACGGCGCGATCTGATGCAGAACGGCGCGGAAACCTTCTGGATTATAGAAGCAGGTTCTGAAATTGAGGATGGTTCATTCGGGCGGTTTCGCGATCGGATTCTCGGAAACAGAATCAGCTATGATCAGGATCATCGACGACTGGAATACCGTTCGCGAGGTAAGACCTACTCGTTAAAGTACCAGGGTGATTTTATGGTGAACGGAGCCTTGGTCAGTCTCGACTATGATCGATACGATTCTCCCTATTGCCAATCGCCGCGCAAACCGGATTCACTCCTGTTCCGCTTTAATGGAAAAAGCCTACGGCTTGATTTTAAGCAGCTGGAAAGAACCGAGGGCGGCGAGGAAGGAGTTGCTGGATGGGGAGGTGCGGCCGCGTTGCGGGATTTAACAAGGTAACCTTAAAAGTCGGGGTGTACTGTCTGCAGATGCTACCCCTGGGCGTCAATGTGCTGTATACAGTGGGTTTAAGTCGCATCCATGTGATTGCCGATGATCAAAACGTTTAGATATAGAGGATATGCAGAATGATTTTACGAACAATCGCCTTCATGCTCGCGGTAACTTCTGTTGTACAGGCCGCATTTGTCATGCCGGTCGGCCGTCCGGATTTTTCGGATTGGAAGGGCGTGGCAACCGTTGCGGATAACACCGCCACGCTCAGCGCTGGAAAAACGGCGTCGTACACCTATTCGAATCAGAACCGCATCTACTTCCCAGGCATCAAACGGGATTATTATGGCGACTCGGCAGACTGGACCGATTACACGGGCCTGTCGTTTGAGGTGTATCTGGAAAACGAATCGGTTGCTGAAATTGCGGCGGTGCTGAAAGTTGATCCGAAGGATGCCAACGAATGCAACCCGGTCAGTACGGCGAATATCCGGTTAACAGGACTGGGCTGGTTGGATGTGTATATCCCCTGGGAAATGTTTGATATTGATGCGGGCCAGAAATGGGGCACCCTGCTTGCCATCAAGCAGGTTGAGCTATCTGCCGGTTCCACGCTTCAAATCCGCAACGTACAGGTAAAGCGCGGGCGCACTATTGGACTGCGCGCTCCGGTTCAGGGCAAGGCTGCCGATGCGGGCAGCACCGTTTCCTATGAGTTTGAGGTGGGGAATTCAGCGGATAAGCCGAAGGCCGTCAGCCTGCGTGTTGAAACGATAGGGTGGGAATCGATGAATGCTGTAATCGAGCCTGCGGTGCTCGACATGGCACCGGGCGAAGTGAAGACAGCCGTGCTGAAGGTCGATGTTCCTTCCAAGCTTCCGACCGGTATCCGCGAACAACAGATCGTTAAAGCGATCTCCAACGGCGACGGCGCATCGGTCGGCTCGCTGGAATTCACTACGGCCGTTCGTGTGCCGACGCCGAACATCACCTTTACTTCCGATGGTTGGAACAACGTCCGTGCTAAGGTGGATCAGTATGATTGGGCTAAAGACGGCCTGGCGGACTATGAGAAAAAGGCGCGTGGCTACAAGCCCCCGAAAGCGAACAAAATCAATCCCGCTGACGGTGCGGAAAATCTGGGCAAATCGATCTTCACTACGGACGGCAGAAAGATGCTCGATGTCGCCATTGCCTATCAGCTGACGGGAAAGAATGAATATGCGGAAAAAGTACTGAAGGTGATTCGTCCGCTGGTGGATCCGGAAACCGGATTCCCGGCCACGCTGGTTGGCGGTGGCAATTCGTTTGTGGGTGAAGGCAAGTTCTGGCAGTCGGCTGCGCGGGCGTGGGACCTGGTTCGTGACAGCGAACTGGTGACGAACGAAGACCGCAAGCGGGTTGATGCGACCTTCCGCCTCTTTGCCGAGCGGACCATCAAGGGCAATACCCGCGGGGCGATCAGCAACTGGAACGTCGCGGAAATCACGGCGGCGCTCTACTGCGCGCTCAACCTGCAGGACTGGCATTTGATTAATCAGCTGCTCGAATCGCCGACGGGAATCTATGCGCACCTTGAGCACGGCATCATGAGCGACGGCTGGTGGTATGAATGTGCGGTCGGCTACAACACGTGGGTGGCATCCGAATTCTCGGAAACCGCCATCGCGCTGGAACCCTGGGGCATTAACTTTAAGGACCGTCGTTTTCCGATCGGCACCACCAAGCACTTTTCGCTGCTGGCCAGTCGCCGCGTGGGCGGGCAGTATGGCATGGAATTCGAAAAATGGGGCAGTATTGAAAAGAACAATGTCGGCATCAAAGACATGTGGGATGCTGCAGTACCGTTCCTAGATTACCGCAGTGTCCTGCCGGCCATCAACGACGCGATTCACGAGAAGGTGTCGGGCAAGCCGTATGAACTGGCCTACTATCTTTATCGCGATCCGGAATATGCGGCGATCATCCAGCGGGGCGAAGGCCGCGATCTGCTCTATGGTGTGCCGGATCTTCCGGATGTGACTTCGGAAAAGATGAAGCGGTCCGCCTATGCCGACAACATGGGCATCGTCCAGTTGCGGTCGCAGACCCAGGGCCGCGAGCAGCGCGAGCAGATTCAGGCCGCATTGCACTATGGTTCGCACGGCGGCTACCACGGTCACTTTGACCGCACCGGCATGATCAGCATGATGCGTTACGGCAAGAGCCCCTATGGGCCGCTGATGTATTGGTACGGCTACGGCAGTTATCTCTATAAATTCCTCAAGCAGACCTCCACTACCAAAAACATGGTGGTAGTCGATGAAAAGCAGCAGGAGCCGAAAGAAAACTGGCGGACGCTGTTCCATAGTGGTGAGATGATGCAGGCAGCTGTGGTGGAAACCGTGTCGCGCTGGAGCTATCCGCCCTACGGAGGTATTGTCTACAATCCCGAAGGCACCTTTGCAGACCAGATGTGGGAAGAGGGCCGTTCGATTCCGATTCCTGAAAATGCACCGGAATACGGTACGTGTACCGAATATACTGAACCGGTTACGCAACGCCGCCTGATGCTCGTGCTCGACGATTACATTGTGCATGCAGACTATCTCAAAGGCGAAAAAGAGCATCAGTTTGACTGGATGTTCCAGTCGAAGGGATTCCTGGGGTTGGAAGCCGATAAAAAAGAACTTGTTCGCCGAAGCGCTCAGATGAATCGTGATCCGCTCGGCAGCGCCCAGTTTGTTACCGACTGCTACTGGTATGCGGTTGAAGGCACCTCCCGCGCCTCATTCCAAACCCGTTGGGGCGAGGGCGCCGACAACAGCGGTGTTCGGCTGCGCCACAGCACCGACGGCGTATTGAAGATCGACATTTTCAACGCCTGGCCCAAACAGGCGGAAATCATGATCGGCACCGCGCCCGAGTGCCACAAGGTGAACAAGCAGCTGAAGTATGCCGTAAAGGCCGATGGCGAAACCCTGTTTGACGGCCGCACCGGTGCCTGGATTCTGGGAACCCGGGAACTTGAACTGAACATTTCCGGCCGGAAACAGTTGGTGCTGACCACGAAGGTGGACAACGACCGCAACGATACCATCTTCTGGGGCAACGCCCGCTTGGTTTTGAACGATGGCTCCGAGGTGTTCCTTTCCACGCTGCCCGTTGAATACAACAACATAGTCATGCCTGGGACACAGGGGCTCGATTACTACGGCGGCCCCGTCAAGATTGCGGGTGAACTGCAGTCCGATTCGACCCCCGGCATGCCGGACAATACCAAGGAGTATGGAACGATTACGGTCGATCTGTCCGGATTAAATGCGGTTGCATTTAAGGCCCGGCTCGGTGGCGACTTTCCGCTGGGCGATGAAACGCAGCGCCTCAAGACCATGGCTGTCCGTACGAATGGCACCGGCGCACGTTTTCTCTCTGTGATTGAGCCGCATGAAGCTGAGTCGATGATCAAATCGGTGACCGCCAAGAGCGCCGATGAACTGACGGTGGAGCTGATCGATGGCCGTGTTCAGGAGATCACCATCTCCGGACTGGATCATGAAGAGAATGACCAGACCATTGCGACCGTTAAGGAATTTAAGGACGGCCAGTTGGTGCGGGAAGAAACCTCGGCCAAATAAGTTAAGGATAAGTATGAAAAGAACAATAGCTTTGTTGGTGCTGGTGCTTCCAATGATTGGAATCGCCGAGTTGCGTATGAATGTGGGAAGTGGCGACCTTTCCGATTGGTCGGGCATATCAAAGCTGAGGAAGGGTGTTGCCACGGTTCAGAGCGGTGACGTTATTTCGTATACCTACGAAAACATGAACCGCAGGTATTCCGGCATGATGCGGCCTTTTTTCGGGGACGCGGCCGATTGGTATGATTATTCCGGGGTGTCCTTCGAATTGTATCTGGATAAGGAGTCCTCTGCGGACGTGTCGGTTACCTTTAAAACCGATCCGGTGGATCATTTGGAGCTGAACCCGGCGAGCACCGCGAAAACGCTGGTGAATGGCTCCGGCTGGCAAAAGGTTTATCTGCCGTGGGATCTCTTTGAGATTAATGTCGGGCAGTTGGGCAATACGCTGCAGGCGGTCAAGACGCTGGAGATCATGGCCAGCTCGGCAAAAAACAAAAAGCTGAAAATCCGGAATGTTGAGCTCTTGAAAGGTGAACAGGTTACGCTCGAATCTGCCGTTCAGGGACGCGCGGCAAAAGCGGGCGATAAGGTTCAGTATGAACTTAACATCGGTAATACTACGGATGAGGTTCAGGGCGTAGAGCTGCTGGTTCAAAAAACGGGCTGGGAATCGATGATCGTTTCACTGGACGCCGCATCGTTTGAACTGGCTCCGGGCGAAGTGAAAACGGTTGAGGTTGAAGTCGCCATTCCAGCATCGCTGCCCCAAGGTGCTCGCGAGAAGCAGGTGATCAAAGCCATTCCTAACGGGCAGGGGCGCGCCACGGAAACCATCACCTTCTACACCGCCGTCGAAGTGCCGACGCCGAACATCGTGTTTACGGAAGATGGCTGGCAGAGCGTAAAAGACAAAGTCTCAAACTATGACTGGGCGGCTGAAGAGCTGACGAAGCTTGAAAAGAAAGTTTCAAAATGGAAGGTGCCGGCCGGTGCACCCGTACGGAAGTTTGAGAACCGCAATGAATATCAGCCGATCTTCACCAAGCATGACGGCGGTCATGTGTATGACTGCGGTGTGGCTTATCAGCTGACCGGAAAAACGGAATATGCCGAGAAGGTCGCCAAGCTGTTCAGTCGTCTAATCAGCGAGGAAGATGGCTATCCGGTCACCCTGCACGGCGGATCCGGCTCCTTCGTGGGCGAAGGGGTATTCTTTCAGGGTGTCGCTCGGGCCTATGACATGGTCCGCGATTCGGGCGTCTTCACCGACGAGGATCATCGGCTGATCGAGCAGACCTTCCGCCTGTTTATTCATCGCACGATCAAGGGCAACACGCGCGGTGCGATCAGCAACTGGAATGTGGCGGAATTGACGGCGGCGTTTTACTGCGCACTGACGTTGCAGGATTGGGCGTTGGCCGATGAACTGCTGAATTCCCCTTCCGGCATATATGCGCAGATCTATCACGGCATTATGGGTGACGGCTGGTGGTATGAGTGCGCCGTGGGCTACAACACCTGGGTGGCCAGTGAGTTTTCAGAAATTGCGCTCGCACTCGAGCCCTGGGGTTTGAACCTGAAAGACCGCAAGTTCCTCATTGGCACAACGCCGCATTTTTCATTGCAGGACAGCCGTCGCAAAGGCGGGCTGCACGGCATGGAGTTTGAGAAGTGGGGCTCCATCAATCAGAACTATATCAGCCTCAAACAGATGTGGGATGCTGCCATTCCCTTCCTCGATTATCGCGGTGTGATTTTTGCGGTGAACGATGCCCAGGAAGCCTTCGTGACCGGCAAACCTTATGAGCTGGCCTACTACATGTATCGCGATCCGGAATATGCCGCTGTGATTCAGCGGGGCGACCATCGTGACCTGCTCTACGGCGTTCCGGACCTGCCGGAGGTGACGTCCGAAAAAATGAAGCAGTCCGCTTTTGCCGATAACTTCGGCGCGGTGATGCTGCGATCGCAGACTCCCAATCGCGAGCAGCGGGAACAGATCCAGGCGGTGCTGCATTATGGTTCGCATGGCGGACATCACGGCCATTTTGACCGGCTGAACCTGATCAGCCTGATGCGCTACGGGCGCAGCTTCTACAACCCGGAAATGATCTGGTACGGCTACGGCTCCAACCTCTACAAGTTCCTCGTCCAGACTTCCATGACCAAAAACATGGTGGTGGTCGATCAGAAGCAGCAGGTGCCGAAAGAGAGCTTCCGCACCTTCTACTACACCGGCGACATGATGCAGGCCTCGGCGGTGGAGAGCGTCTCCAAGTGGAGCCATCCGCCGTACGGCGGCATGACCTATTCCGATCGCTTCGGCGTGACCTATAAGGAACAGACGGAGAACGAAAACCGCTCCCTCTTTATTCCGGACGATGCTCCGGAATACGGCGTCTGCACCGGACATACGGAAGACATCGTTCAGCGTCGCCTGATGGTTATGATGGATGACTATGTGGTGCTGGCCGATTATTACGATGCGGAGGAAGAGCACACCTTTGACTGGCTGATCAATATTAAAGGGTTCCAAGGTTTGGAAGCCGGTTTGGTGAAGAAAATCCGCCATGACGCTCAGATGAATACGGACCCGCTGGGCGCGGCGCAATTCTTTACCGATTGCCAGTGGTATAAAACCGAAGGCACCACCCGCGCATCCTTTGAAACGCGCTGGGGCGAGGGGGCCGACAACGCCGGCACGCGTGCGCCGAACAGCGAAGACGGTGTGCTTAAAATGGATGTGTTCAACGCCTGGCCTCAGAACAGCGAGGTCATGATTGCTGCCACGCCCGAGAACCACAGTGTGAATAAGCGCTTCTGGTACACGGTGGCCGCCGACGGTGAAACGTTGCTGGATGACAGCACTGGCGCCTGGATTCTCGGCGCAACAGAAATCGAAGCCGACCTGACCGGTAAAAAGCAGCTGGTGCTGACATCGCGAACGGAGAAGCCGCGCAACAATACGCTCTTCTGGGGCAATGCCCGCGTGGTGCTCAAAGATGATTCTGAGCGCTTTGTCCGCGATCTGCCGGCGACCTACGAAAACCTGCTTCAGCCGAAGAAGGGTGAAGACTACTACGGCGGCCCGATTAAAATCCAGGGCGTGCTGATGGCTGATTCCGCACCGGCGCAGCCGAAGGATAAAAAGAACCCCGGAACCATTACGGTTGATCTGTCCGGCCTGGACGTGGTGGCCTTTAAAGCGACGGTCGGCGGAGACTACCCGATGGGCGATGAAGCCCAGCGCCGCAAAACCATGGCGGTCCGTTCTGTTGGAAAAGATTGCCGCTTCCTGTCTGTCATTGAACCTTATGAAAATGAATCCGTGGTTAAATCGGTCACCGCGAAAAGCGCTGATGAACTGGTTGTTGAACTGACCGACGGCCGCGTTCAGGAAATCACAATCTCCGGTCTGGACCATGAATCGAATGATCAGGTCAACGTTTCCGTTAAAGAATTCAAAGACGGCCGGATCGTTCGCGAAGAAGAAGCATAGTAAATGAGTGTCCTGCTTGCTCTACTTTCGAGCCTCAGTTGATAGAAGTTTAAAGCCCCGGATTTTTCCAATGTCTGGAACGTAGGATACACCCCAGATGCATGAGCATGCACGGAGGTGTTGTGAGTGGCTGGACGGCGGCGTTTATAATGCCGCCGTTTTCTTTGGGATGGAGATGGGAGGTTAACAGGGTAATTTGCTTGAGTGTTGGGTTATTTGCTGATTTTTTCTAATTTTATGTTTTCTGGAAATGATTTTTATTAGGAGCTTTTGGGTAATGACTTTAAAACTTGTAGCGAATGCGGTTGCTGAACCGATTCAAGCATATACACCGCATTGGAACCCCTGCGTCGGGGCCGGCCGGGCGAATGAAGCACTGCGTGCAAACTGGTTGGAACAGATGGAACGGGTAAACCGCGAGTGTGGTTTTAAACGCGTCCGCTTTCACGGACTGTTTCATAACGACATGTTTGTGTATCGCGAAAACGACGATGGTTCCGTCACGTATAATTTTCAATATATCGATGAGTTGTTCGACCGCCTGATCGATATGGGTGTGCAGCCGTTTATCGAACTCGGCTTTGTTCCGAAAGATATGGCGGCGAATGATGAGACCGTGTTCTGGTGGAAGGGGAACTCCTGTCCTCCGAACGATTATGATAAATGGGGCCGGCTGGTCGGCAGGTTTGTGGAGCACGTCATCGCGCGTTACGGCATCGATGAAATCCTGACCTGGTATTTCGAAGTCTGGAATGAGCCGAACCTGAATCCTTTCTGGCACGGAACGAAGAGCGAATACTTCGAGCTCTACCGCGTTTCCGCCAATGTGATCAAGGGGATCGACGAGCGCCTGCTGGTGGGGGGGCCATCCACCAGTAACTTTGTGCCGGATGCGCGTTTCGATGGAGAGACCGAAGATTTAACCCAGCACAAGGCCGTGACATCGGCCGAAGATCTGGATGCACTGGACTGGAAACCGGTGTGGTTTGCCGACTTCTTTGCGTTCTGTGAAAAAAACAACCTTCCGGTCGATTTTGTGACGACGCATCCGTACCCGACCGACTGGGCGTTTGACGAACATGGCACCGGCCAGAAGCTGACGCGCGGCGTGGACGCCACGGCCAAAGACCTGGCGCTGTTGCGCGAGATCGTTGACAACAGTCCGTTTCCGAAAGCGGAAATCCATTTAACAGAATGGAGCAGCAGTTCTTCGCCGCGCGATAACTCCCATGACTTCCTGCAGGCAGCAACCTTCGTTGCCAAAGCGAATGTCGATTCCATCGGCTGCGTCGACTCGCTTTCGTACTGGACCTTTACGGATGTCTTTGAGGAGAGCGGGGCGGGCGATACCGCATTCCATGGCGGGTTCGGGATGATCAATTTTCAGGGTATTCCAAAACCGACCTTCCACACCTATCGTCTGCTCAACACACTGGGGACGGAGGTGCTGGAGCATACAAAATCGGGTATCGTCACGCGCGATTCTGTCTCCGGGCAACTTGCGGCACTGGCCTATCACTATCCTCCTGAAGTCACGCAGACCATCCCGGGTTCCTACGAAAACCGGGATGTTGCGGAAGCAACCCTGGCAACCGGTGAAGCAGCGGAATTTGTTTTTGAACTGACCGGACTGCCGGCCCATGCCGAGCTGATTCTGGAAGTGGTGGATCAGGATCATGGCGATGCTATGTCGGCCTGGAGGAAAATGGGTTCGCCGGAGCCGCTATCCCGCGAGCAGACCAGGCAGCTGAAAGAAGCCGCGCTGGCCACGGCTCAGAAAACGGTGTCGGCCGACGCTGCCGGAACACTGCGGGTTGTCAGAACACTGCAACCTTGGAGTCTGCTAAGTCTACGGCAAAAATAAGACGAAACCTGCCGGATTTCCAGAGGTTGGAATTTTCCAATGTCTGGAAGTCAGGCGCATTTTTCCAAGGATTGGAAAGCCGCTTTTACGTTCGGTCGGGGAGCATGGATCCGTCTACCCAGACCCCTTCAACCAGAGTCTGGTTCCGGATTTCAGGAATTCCGAAGTGGTGCTCGTTCACTAAAGCAACCAGCGCACGAACCGTCGCCCGGCCGATCTCTTCCGGATTCTGGTCAATGCCGGCGTTAATCGGAGTATCCGTGATGCTCGTGGTGGCGATGCCGATATCTCCCGGGACCGAATAGCCTAATTCTTCAAGCAGTGAGGGCAGGATAACATTGGCCGTTATGATGGCATCGGGTTTTTCTTTTTCCAGCCACCGTTCCAACGCATCGCGGTGCAGGGCATGGTCCCATTCCGTGTCGTTCGATTCATACATCAGCATGGAGAGTTGTCGGTTCTTCGGCACAGCCTGTTGCGCCCGTAAATAACCGGCACTGAACATTCTTCTGCGCGAAGAGTTGCCGATGAAACCAATTCGCTTATATCCCTTTTCCTCGGCTTTTTCAAAAGCAAGAACGGTATTCGAAGCCTGAGCACTGGTGACAAAGTTCAGCTTAGGACCTTGCCGGCTCCGCCCGAAACGAACCGCTGCATAATCCTTCCATGGCATATCGTCCCAGTTAACCGGAGTCGTATTCCATCCCAATGGAACAAGCAATATGCCTCGGATGCTTCGGGTTTTGAAAATGGTATTCATGCGTTTCAGCGAGAGTTCCTGCGTTGTGAATTCCTCGAGCTGGAATCCGAGTTTGTTTGCAACGGACTCGGCCCCTTTCCAGTAGAGATCGAACTCTTCGAACTGGCGCAGTTTTTCAGGATTCTTGAGAGGGTTCAGCCAGGCGAGCGTCGCCTGAACCGGCTTTTCCTTGCTGGTCAGCCGATAGTGGGAAAGGGCGGAAAGCATGGGGTCCGGATGGTAGCCCATCTCCTCCGCCTTTTTCTTCACCTTGGCCCGGGTGGCCTCGGAGATACGGGGATGATCGCGCAACGCCAGCGATACCGTGACATGGGATATGTCCAACTCCTTCGCAATATCCCGCAGGGTCACTTGTCTTTTTTTTCCGTCATCGGACGGCTGTCTTGATTTTTTTTCGGCCATGACCACCTCACTGGCAGTGAATGTATTACGTTACCAATGTAACTTCAAATAAAAACTGCTGAAATACCGTTTAAACCTGCCGGTGGCAGTTGCATTGGTCAACTAGTTTAACAAGGTAACTTAATAACCGCTCGTGCAAGAAGAGGATGCAGACTACAAACTATCAAGTTCGAATTAGAGCAGTAGCTGCACAGCATTGCTTCTGATGAGGGAAGTTCGATAACAAAAACGAAAAGGAGAAGTTATATGAAAAGAATCATAAGCGCACTGGCCGTACTTGGGCTGACGTCTGCTTCGATGGCGCAAACGACCATCGATTGGACGGGAGCCGACGGAGGTGCTTACGAAACCGGTGGGAATTGGAACGGTGGCATTGCGCCGGCCGATGACCTCACCAGCAATATTGCCCAGCTCACGGGCGGTACGGTTGATCTTTCCTCCACCCAGCAGGTAGCAGGCATTGATTTCGCCAGCGGCTCCACCCTGAGGGGCATCGGAAGCATTGAGGTCGGATCCAGTGGCATCGCCGTCAGCGGCGACAGCACGATCAGCACGGCGGATTTGGTGCTCAATAACAATACCGCGATTACCCTTAACGGCACGCTTGGTATCAGCAGCCATATCACTGGATCAGGCGATCTCTCGGTTACTGCGGGCACGGCGACCGACTTCTCCTTGACCGGGGTCAATCACGGTGGCACAGAAAGTTCTCCGGCGACCTATACCGGCGATATCACCTTCGATGGCGTCAATGTATCGCTCGGCAGATGGGGACTTGGCGGCGACAGCTCCAGCAGCCTCACTCTTGCGAATGGCGCCAAAGTATCAGCGTTAAACGGCACTCACCTCTACCTGTTTAACAGAAACATTATTCTGGACGGTGGCGGCGTGCTCGAACAGAACAACAATGAGAACATCTACGGCATCGGCAATATTTCCGGTACCGGCGGAATTACCTTCACTCATACGAATGGAAGTGACGGCGATAAGGTTCAGTTGACCTCAATCGGCAACACCTATACCGGTGGAACGACTATCCAGAATGGGGTTGATGTTCACATCACGGATAACACGTCGCTTGGCGATGCAGCCGGAGGAATCACCCTCGAGTCTGGCGGAAAACTTGTTTTTCTCAATAGTACAGATCTTGATGCGCGCGCAATCACCGTGAACTCAGGTGGAGGCACGCTCGGATTGAACGGCAAAACCGTGACCGTCGACGGCACACTTGCCGGTGCAGGCGAATTGACCCTTAATGGGGGTGGCATTTTTAAAATTACCACTGCAGAGAATGACGGGTTTACGGGCGGGACGAAGATTACCGACGGCTCCGCAGTTGAGGTCCGCAACGGAACCGTCGGCATTCTGGGAACGGGCACCATCACCCTCGACGACGGCAAGATTTATGGAGCTGGCGGCCATGTTAATATGCGTGATACTACCAGTGTTGTCCTTGGAGAAGGCGGAGGAACCTTTCAGAATGCCCACTCCAAGGCCTTTTACGGCTTGGATAACGCCGTTATTTCAGGAGACGGCCAATTGACACTCGATGGCGGAGGTAGCACGCACAACAGTAGCCGCATTCAGGTTGGGGATGAAGCAAACACCTATACCGGAGGCACGGTTATCCAAAACAAGGCAAACTTACAGCTTGGCGGCGACGGCTCCCTGGGGCTTGCAGGCACCAAGGTGACCATTGATGATGCGCGAGTCGTTTCTGGCGGCGTTAATTATGGCAGCCGCGAGATCGAGGTTACAAGTGGTGGAGCCAGAATCAGTCTCAACGGTCAGACTTCGGTAATGGGTGGTCCGTTGACAGGATCTGGTGTATTGACGATTGATAATACTCAGCGGGACTACAACTCTGGTGCAGTTGCGAACCAAGGTGTGTTGAGAATGACTGCTACTGGCACGCATACAGGCAATGTTACTGTTGATGGTGCTTTTCTTGAGCTCGGAGCCAATAATGCTTTAGGAACCGGCACGATTACACTCGATAATGGTTCTCGACTGAAGAACCGCGACAGCCACACCACTCTCGACAATGCCCTTATCATTGGCGCTGGCGGTGGCGAGCTGATGGCTGGCTGGAACAAGAGCCTGTCTCTTGATGGCGCCCTCTCTGGATCGGGAGGCCTGACGGTTGTTGCTGATAGCGGTACGGTTTATCTCAACGGCGACAGCAGTGCCTTCACTGGCTTGCTGAGCGTTGAAGACGGAGCCAAGCTCGGCGGTAGCGGTACCATCAACGGTGGTCTGACTGTGGCTGCGGGTGGAACGCTCGTGTTCAGCACGACCGACACCCTCACGGTTGCCAGTGGTGTGGTTTCTCTGGATAGCACCTTTGGTGTTGATGACCTGATTGACATCGATTCCAGCGTTGCTGACGGCACCTACACGTTGATCGACGGCGATGTCTCTGCTTCATTTGCTGCCGGCTTTGAAAACATCGGTCTGGAAAATGCGTTCGACCTCGGTGACGGCAAAAGTGCCTACTTCGAGGAAGGTAGCCTCCAGGTTACCGTGATTCCGGAACCGGCTACGCTGGGACTGGTTGCGGCATTTGGCGGAGCGGTGATGTTCATCCGTCGTCGTTTCATGATCTAAGATCCTGGATCATATATGCAGTACGAAATGCGTCTCCGGAAGGGGACGCATTTTTTTTGCTCCATGAGCTGCATCCAGAGAACACGTTTCATCGCTTGGTTCTATGACGTAATAGTTTCCTTTGATTTCGGGCAGAAGAGTAATGCCGGATGTTTGCTTTGAGCTGAAAATTGCTATGCACGGCCGTCGCCTGCCGGAAAACAGTTGTCAGGATGGACGTTTTTATCCCCGTGGATTGTGAGCGCTTTCAGTTTATCCTAAATTCGGGAATAGAACCACGGATACGCGCGGATGGACACTGATGTTCAACACGTTATGAAACAGGTTCCGCTCATCTTCAGGAGTAGGCTCCAATTTTCCGCATCCTGCTCTGCTATCCGTGTTTATCGGCAATTGATCGCTATTCGCTCGCAATGGCTATCCGTGGTTCATTTCTGCTTCCAGGTTTATTTTCCGAAGAGTCAGTGAATTCCCCGCCCTCTCTTGAAAACATGAAACCGGTTCTTGTTTAGTAAAGCAGGGCCAATGTTTAAACACGGGTGTATTCAGCTTCGATAAAGACATAAATTGCCGGGGGGGGGGGGGTTAACTGGGTAACCTGATGAATCCTCGCGGTAATGAATCGAGTGAAGTAGAACTTACTTGTTATGAATGGAGTGTTGGTTGTGCACATACGCTTCGTTCATATAGGCAGGTTTAACGGATTCCGAGAGGTCAGAGCAGGTTCGGAGCCCGGTTTACGCAGGTTGAAAGCGAACAAAATAGGAGCAAGAGATGAGAAATCGAATAAAATTACTCAGTGTTGCAGTCTTGGCCGCAACATTTACAGCCGGCATAAGTTTCGGCCAGACAACCTACACCTGGAATGGTGGGACGGATCAAAACTGGTCCAACACGTTGAACTGGGCTGGCGGTATTCTTCCCGCGGACGATACGCCCGGAGCGGCAGGAACGAACGGCGAGGGCATCACCATGCCCTATGCGGATATCATAGAGTTTTCGGGCTCAACCATGCCGACGAGTAACGTGCCGGGTATCGGTGCGTTTTACTACGCAGATGCGTCGGATGCGGGCAATACGCCGCGAATGGTTTTCAATAGTGGCGGAACGATGAGTATAAACCTTGTCGGTCACGATAATGCTGTGTTTCAGAACCCGGCCGG
This sequence comes from Pontiellaceae bacterium B12227, assembly GCA_029432775.1. Lineage (GTDB taxonomy): Bacteria > Verrucomicrobiota > Kiritimatiellia > Kiritimatiellales > Pontiellaceae > Pontiella. The sequence goes on from JAROAZ010000005.1 coordinate 229,979, forward strand.
TCTAGACCGAATCATTATGACGGTTGGCGACGGTTCTGGCACCGATGATGTAACCGTTAATTGGTCGGGGGGGCCACAGATCTCGCGCCATGGCGACGGCACCTTCCGTTATGTCATCAACTCGGACGGTATACTCAATCGAAACGGATCGTTTGATTTCTGCCGAGGCGCTAGCCGAATTGGAATCATGACGATTAACGGTGGCACGGTTGTTGCCAGCGGTTCGGTTTATGATATGGATGAATCCCCCTCGTCAGTCATTGATTTCACCGCTCTGGGAAGCTCTTTCCAAGCTGGTTGGGGAGGAGATTTTGCCAATCTTGCTGCCGTAGAAGATGCTATCGGTGTCCAATTCTTGAATACCAGCGGCGTAGCAGGCTCCGAGCTGGTCGCAACCAGCGTGGGAAGCAGCTGGAAGCTCGAACTCCTCAGCAGCAACGAGGTGGCCAACCTTTACACCACCTACACCTGGACAGGCGCGGTTGACGGCGACTGGAACAATGCGGCCAACTGGGATGCAAACGGCATCCCGGTCGATGATACACCGGATACAACAAACTCCTTTGACAACGGTCTTACGGTGCACTACAAGGACAGCATCGTGTTTGACGGAACCATGTTGCCGACCTCGAACATCCCGGAAATCGGTGGCTGGTATGACTCCACTGCGGCCCAGGGCGATTCGCCCACGATGGTCTTCAATAGTGGTGGCGAGATCGACCTGGACGTTACCAGCGGACAGTTTGCAGCATTCATCACTAATCCGCAAAACGACGAGCGCAGCGTCCTCACCGTTGGAGACGGCGTCGGCGGTACGGATGATGTGACCGTTAATCTGACTGTGGCTAATACGAATAATTATTTCAGCTCACTGAACCGGCATGGTAATGGAACCCACTACTTCCAGGTGAAAGCAGACGGAACGCTCAATATCGAGAACGCCGTCACAAATATCGTGGATCTTTCGTATAACGCGAATTCGCGGCCTGTGGTCTTCTTAATCGACGGCGGTGCCGTTGTGATTAATGATGCGGTTAGAGACCTCAACGGAACAACCAAGGTTTCCTTCCTGTCTGCAGGTAGCTCGTTTACAGCAAAATATGGAGGTCAATTCCCGGAAATTACTGATGTGTGGGCAAGTCTTGGAACTGCCTTCGTCGATCTAACGGGTAATACGCTGGGAGCTATCCAGGCTGTTGATGTGGACGGAACCAACTTCACGGTTTCTGTGTCCTCAACTGAAATCCAGTGGAACCTGCCGCAGACCATCGTCGACGATTTGGATGTCAGCACGGAAGGTACTTTCGAATACGCATACAATGCCGGGGCGGCTTCTGTCGCCACGGTTAATGGCGTCACCTTCACGGGTACTGGTGGCAGCACAGCCGCCTTCGGCAGCGATATCACGCTGACCTCCTTCACAGGAACGACTACCGACTTCGGAAGCATTTCCGCGGATCCGTATGCCAGTCTGCCCGGCAATTATCGGCCGCTTCTATCCTCTGCGGTCACAAATGGATCGGCGGCTTCTGCCATTACACTGCACAATCTGACCATTGGTCAGCGCTATCAGGTTCAGATTTGGGTGAATGACAGTAGTGCTGGAAACACGAATGCACAGCCGGTCATTGCTTCGATCGGCACCGGCAATGCCGTTACGCTGGAAAGCGCAACCGCGGCTGTTGATGGTGCGGTAGGTCAGTCGGCAATCGGTACCTTCGTGGCCGATGCAACATCTCAGACTTTTGCGCTGGGTGGAGAGCGCCTACAGCTGAATGCCATTCAGGTTCGCCAGGTTGATGCCCTGGGTGTGGGTTACTGGACTGGCACCGGAGGTGCTACCTGGGATGCCGCTACTACCGCTAACTTTGCTGTCAACGAATATGGGCAGGCATTGGATGTCCAGACCTTCGACGTAGCAAAAGCAGTCAATGGCAGCGTTACCTTTGCTGATGGATACTTCGATGATGAAACATCGGTAGCCGTGGCAGAGAGCGATATTACGATTAGTGGCACGGTAGAAGCCGGCAAGGTCAAGTTCATCAACGATGCGGTCGTCTACAGACTCGGTGGCGGGGCAATCGCAGGTGCTACCGCAGTGGAAGTCTCCGGCGGTGGCACGCTTGCAATTGATAGTGCCCAGAGCTTCACCGGTGGGCTGACAATCACGGAAGACTCCGCAGTGAGCATTAACGATGGTTCCCAGCTGGGTTCCGGTATCAATACCCTCAACAATGGAACGATTAGTCCTGACGGCCAAAACCATATTAACATGCAGGGCAAGGCTCTTGTTCTCGGAGCAAACGGCGGAACCCTTCAGAATGCGCACCAACGGGCCAATTACAACGTGGGTTATATTTCCGGATCCGGTCAGCTGACTCTCGACGGTAATGGTAGTACCGCTTATTCTGGAAACAGCCGTATTCAGATCAATAGTATCACCAATAGCTTTACTGGTGGCACACTGATCCAGAACAAGGCGAATGTGCTTGTATATGGAGACGGATCTCTAGGTGCTACGGGCACCAAAGTGAACATCAATGATGGTCGTATGGTGTTCAATACCGGCATGACGCTCGCCAATCGCGAGATCGAGATCGCCGGTGGTGGCGGTGCAATCTCTCTCAATGGAAAAGCAGTAAACTTCTCCGGCTCGATTACGGGTTCAGGCGCATTGGAAATCAATGGCCAAATCCGAGACAATGACGGGGGAAATCCGAGTGGGGAATTGAGAGTATTAGCGGCCAGCACCCTTACCGGCGATGTCACGGTCAGGGAACCCATTGTTGTTCGGATAGCACTCGACAACGCACTTGGAACTGGTGCCGTTACGGTCGACGATGGTGCCCAACTGAAGAATCACGACAGCCATACTGTCCTCGACAACACCGTCGCCATCGGTACTGGCGGCGCAGAGTTCATGGCCGGCTGGAACAAGAGCCTGACTCTCAATGGCGACCTGTCCGGCTCAGGAGCTGTATCCATTCCGCATGACAGCGGTACCGTATATCTGAATGGTGATGGCAGTAGCTATACCGGAACGGTAACCGTGGTAGGCGGTACGAATCCGAGTAATGATGTAACTACGCTCGGTGGTGTACTTAACCTGGGTGGTTCGCTGGTCTTCCAGACCAACACGGTGCTCGTTGCAACGACTGCGAACACCATCGTGCTCGGAGGAAATCTGGATCTGTCCGGTAATCCAACGCTGAACCTCAGCGGCGCCATCAGTGGTCCCGGTGTGACCATCGCTACCGTAGATGGAACGATTGATGGTTGGTTTGCCGGTTATCCGGAAGGTACCGAGGTTCAGGCGGGCTATGCAATCACCTACGAGGATGGTGTTGGTGTGAAGATCGTTCCCACCAGCCCGTTTGAAAGCCCGACAGTGGATATGTCTATCGACGGTGGTGTGATCACGCTTGCGTGGCCGGGTTCCATCGTTGCTGGCGACCAGTTCCACGTGCTGACAAACGTGAATCTGGTGCATGGTGAATGGGGAACCAACGACACCATGATGCCGGTTCTGGATGGCGATGTTTATACGGTCACCAACAGCATCGGAAGTGCTCCGGAAGTGTTCTACATGCTGGAAGCCAAATAACGAGACGCCTGCTCTGTGCCTCATCGGGGCACAAGTGGGTTTTACAGGAAGCAAAAGCGGGGGTAATTTATATTGCCCCCGCTTTAATTAAACCGCTCATGCCGGAAACATGAATCAGGAGGATGCTGAATTTAACATTTGCAACTGAGTCCCGTTTCCAATGTCTGGAAAAGGGCGCGATGTTAATTTATGCATGAGGCCGCATAAGGTAAAATGAGCGGGGCCGGACAACGCCGGAAATCATCCCACTGCACGGACAAAGAAGAGGCAAATGAAATGGTTAAACTGAAACGCATCATTCCGGCGCTGCTGATGCTCGGCACGACAACCGTATTCGCCGCAGACATCACGTGGAACGGCCCGGTGGATTATGCCGGTGCGGACGATGTGTCGGCAACGGGGACGCTGGTTCACGCGGTCAATGCGTGCGGAACCACATCGTTTGTCAGTCCTACGGTGAACGGGGTCACGTTTGTCGGTGAAACAGCGCTGTTCAATGGCGATACGGATACGCAGGTTTTCTACGGTGATGTGGAAGATTATCAGTATCAACTGCTGCTTGGAACGATGGATTACGGCAGTGAAACCTCCTTCAATGTCGGAGACGGTCTGCTGAATTCCGGAAAAGAATATTTGGTACAGCTCTGGTTCCTGGATGAACGCGGAAGCTCTGATGCCCGTGCCATGGTGTTTGGCGACGGCAACGGGAATCTCAGCGCGGATGTTAATGACCAGTTTGTGACCGGCACCTTCTTTGCGGACGGAAGTTCTCAGACCATTACGATTGCCGGAACCATCTCGGGGCCGCACTTCACGGCCTACCAGGTGCGCGACCTGAGCAGTGCCGTGCCGACGCTTTCTACAACTGCCGGTGATGCGGTGTCCGGAAGTTTTAGTGTAAACATTGGTTTTACAGAAAGTGTAAGCGGATTAACGGCGGCTGATTTTTCGGTGGTCAACGGAACGGCGTCTAATGTCGGTGGTTCCGGTGATAGCTGGACGGTGGAGATCACGCCGGTGGCCAATGGTGATGTAACGGTGCGTCTGCCGGCGAATACGGTGGTGGACACCGATGGCCATGGAAACCTTGCATCCGAAACGTTACTCACCACTTATGTCCCGGTGGGCACGGAACAACCGGTTCCGACGCTAAGCACGGCAACGAATATCGTTTATGGCGACTTCACGGTACAGGTTGATTTCAATGAGCCGGTAACCGGTCTTCAGGTCGGTGATTTTGAAATCTCCGGCGGAACGCTTTCCGGGTTTTCCGGGTCCGGCAGCAGCTACTCGGTGGTCGTCAGTCCGAATTTTGGCGGCGATGCGGTGCTGGGCCTGCCGCGCGCTTCCGTGGTGGATGCCGACGATGGCCTGCCGAACGTCGCTGCCGTGGAACTGGTTACCGCTTACCATGTGGTGGTCTCCGTCAATACGCCCGAAGAACTGCTTCCTTATCTGAATCAGGACAATGTGCACGCCGCATTGGCACCGGGCACCTATACGATTGATGCTTCCGACGTTCAGAATACATTCGGCACGCCGCGTTTTGAGTTCCGGGGCAGCAACAGCACGTATGATTTTACCGACGTCACGATTAATTTTGCGGCGGACATTTATACCTCCGACCTGAGCATGAACCACATTCAGATTTTCGGGAACGACAACGTCCTGAAAAACCTGACGATGGTAGATCTGTGCGATGTGGATGGAGCGCTTTCGCTGGACGGCGGAGTCAATCTCATTATGGACGGCGCCCGTAACCGGGTTGAAGGCTTCCATATGACGATTAAGGGCTCGTATCCCTACGGTTATGGCGACTGCTTTGGCAAAGGGGCAACCTGGACGATCAAGCACTCCAAGCACAGCGGGTTCCTGATTCGGGGCGAGTCCAACCATGCAAAAAACTGCACGCTGATCCAGCGTTCCTATGGGCACTGCATGTTCATGCAGGCGGCATATAATCCCATCATTGAAGGCTGCTATATCGAGGGCGAAGTGCGATCCACCGATGACATGCTGGCGGAGACCTCGGGGCCGGCTTTTGATATCGGTTTTGAGACGGTGTGGGGATTTACCCTTCCGTCCGGCTATATGAAGAGCCTCACAGAGGCGGGCATTCGAGCGTACAACGCAGGCAACACCTACATCGACGGCGTCTGGTACAGCCGCGGCACCAGGAACCCGACCATTATTGACAACACGATTGTCAATGCAAGGGTCGGGGTTACCCTCACGCATGCCAGTGGGTTCAAATATGTTTCCGGTTGCACCGCAATCGGTACGGAGCGGGGCTATGCGATTGGCTCGGGCGTTATTGAAAACTGCAAGGCTGATGTCCAGTATGGCGCGGCCTTCGGGGTGGACTATGAGTCGGATAGCGGGGTCACGGCCGACATCACCATTATCCCGCACGAAGGCGACCACTATAACGGCAGCCGCCATGTGGCCTACATTCTGGGCAAAAATCACAACCTGACGTTCCGGGGATTGGAAAACGTGGTGGATCAGTCGTTGGAAATCAATGTGGGCGGCGACAAGCGGATTATTTCGGAGAGTGACGAGCTGGAAAACTTCAAAGCGAATGACATTGTCATCAACAACCTGTCCGGATACCCGCTGATCCTGGACGATGCCAGCACCAACACAACCGGCCAATCGATTGGAACGATCTCGGATGCCGGCTTTAATAACAGCTTCACCGTGCGGGATTGGAGCGTTACCACCAATATCACCTTTTATGGCGAAGCCACGCAAAGCTCGACGGCCGGCTATAATGCGCTGGCCTCCCTGGCAATTGACCAGAACACCAGCGGGGAATGGAATGAGGGTTCGGTAACGCATACGGAAGCTGAAGATCAGCCGTGGTGGAAGGTCGATCTCAAGAGCTCCTTCGATATTTCCGGGATCCGAATCTGGAACCGCACCGATAACGCCACGGGGCGCTTGAGCAATTATGATGTGACGGTCCTGGACGAGAACGAGCAACCTGTGTGGACGAGCTACCAGACGGATGCACCTGAGCCCGATACAACCCTGCTTCCGGATGTTAATGGCCGGTATGTGGTTATCCAGTTGCGGGGAACCGATCCGCTCACTATTGCAGAAGTTGAAATTTTCGGTGCTCTGGTTGCCGGCCCGGCCAGCCTGACCGCCTCTACGAACTCCGGCCAGATCGTTCTCGACTGGAATGCCGTGACCAACGCCACCGGCTACACGGTAAAACGCGCCGTCCTATCCGGAGGCCCCTACAGCTCCATTGGAACCACCGCCGGCCTTAGCTTTGCGGACACCACAGCTTACGAAGGAATAGACTACTTCTATGTGGTCACCGCCACCGTCGACGGCAGCGAAACCGCCCCCGGCGCGGAAGTATCTGCCATGATCGGTTCTCCTCCTGCAAAGTTCAATATCGGTTCCGGCGATGTGACGGCCAGCGAATATCAGGATCCCAATTTCCCGACCAACACCATCGATGGCAATCTCGGTACGCGCTGGTCGGCCAAAGGCGACGGGCAATGGATCCGCTATGATCTCGGTGCAGAAGTGAATGTCTATTCGCTCGAAATCGCCTGGCTCAATGGCGCGAGTCGTCAGTCGAGCTTCCACCTCGAGACATCCAGTGACGACGCAACGTGGACTGCGCTCACGGCTACGCAGCAAAGCTCTGGCACTACCACCAATTTGGAAACCATTATTTTAACACCTACACTTGCGCGCTACGTTCGCATTGTCGGCCACGGCAATACGGCCAACACCTGGAACAGCATAACGGAAGTGGAGATTTGGGGGATCATTCCAATGCCTCCATCCGTTCCCTCCGATCTGACCGCAGTATCCGGTGATGGTTTGATTTCATTAAGCTGGACCGTGTCCGAGGGTGCGACGCTGCATCACCTCAAGCGCTCCACCGTCAGCAGTAACGGATATACGACCATCGCGAACGAGCCCGGGGGCAGCCACCTTGATACGAATGTGGTCAATGGCACCATCTACTACTACGTCGTCTCTGCGGGAAATGCAGCTGGAGAGAGCGCTGATTCCGCTGAAGTCTCCGCCGTGCCTTCCGCGATAATCAATCCGGATGAGGTGGTGATCGGAGCAACCGGCATCAGTTCAGACGGATCTGAGTTCACTCTTTCCATAACCAACTCAGTACCTGGTCACAACTACCGTGTTCTGGCTGCGGATGATCTGGCGGATCCCGACTGGGAGGTTGTATCTTCCACTAATTCCGGCACCGGAGATCAGCTGGCGATCGATCTTGCGATCAATCCGGTGGCCACAAATCGGTTCTACAAGCTGGAAACCTGGCGCCAATAAATGTCCGAAACACCGTTGGGTGCCAGGAACCCTGGTTCACCCAGGAAGTTTGAACACTATTTTCGGCGCTTTTCAGGTTACCCATGTAACTTCTGTAATAATCAAAAAAATCAGCGGTTCGATCTATCCAAATAGCACCCGATTTTGAGGGGGTTTAACAAGGTAACTGGACGAGATCTCGTCCGTGAAGAGGGGGCGGAGTACAAATATACCGTTCTGAATGGCGCAGTAGTTCAGGTTTTTGCGCAAGGCAGAACAGCGGGACGGCTCATGGAGCAATATCGGAAACAATGGTTTCCGGTATTTTCAGTCCTAAGCCGGCCGATCCCGGCGTTAGAGAGATAACTGTGAACAAAACAGGAGCAATGAGATGAAGAATAGAACGAGAATAATTACAGCTGCGATTGCCGCAGCAACGCTGGGTGCCGTTTCGGCGCAGGCCGCATCAATTGAATGGGATAATGGAGCTTCGGATGGAGTATGGACCAATCCGGTCAACTGGGCCGGCGATGTACTGCCGACCAGTGCCGACCTCGCATACATTTCCTCAGGCGACACGGTTAACTTCATCGAGGGTTATACGAATACCGTCAACCGGAATATTATCCGAGGCGGATCGATCCTGAATATTACCGGCGGCAAATTGACCGGTCAAAAGTCGGGTAACACCGTGCGGGACATCGTCGGGCAGACTTCCGGCCACAGCTACCTGAACCAGACCGGCGGAGAGTATACATCTTCCCACGTTCTGCGTATTGGTTCCGGTGCCGCGGGCACGGTTAACCTGAGCGGTGGATCAGCGACTGTTGGCCGTGCAGGGACTAGTTTGTTTGGCAATCCAAACACATCCATTCAGATTGACAGTCTGGGAACCCTGAATGTCACGAATTCAACACTATACACCCGTACCGGCGTTGAAATCGTTAACGGCGGGGTATTCCATGTTTATGGTGGATATTCTCCGGAAATCCAGCTGGGCGCGGCAGCCAACCACGCCAGCGACGGCGACTGGTACCAGCAGTCCAATTCGGTGCTGAGGGTTGGCATTTCCACCAACGGCCTGACGCCGATTGTTCTTGAGAATAATGGAGAAGACGGAACGCCGATTACTATACTTGATGCAGGTTCGGTTCTGGATGTCGGCTTTGTTGATGATGCCATGGAGACCAATTTCTGGGCCGTGCTTGACGGTTCTGCCGGTGTGTTCAACAACCTGGGTATGGTATTCGACTCCGGTGTGAACACCAACGACTGGGGTTACATTGTCTCCAACAACGTTCTTTATGTCGGGTATGGCCTTGGCTGGCCGGCCGGAGAAGATGTGCAGGGCCCGCCTCCCTCAGGACGCGATCTGTACTGGACCGGCGCTGGTGGCGACACTGCTTCCGACAACCCGACCAACTGGGTGCTCGATACCGCGGCAACCCTTCCGGCAACCTGGGGACCATACGATATGGATAAATGGCGCATTGGACACATCAGTGTGACCGGCGTAGAGACCGGCATCAATTATACCGTGGATTATGATGCCACAGCGGTTAACAACGGACAGGGCGATCTAGATGTTGGTGATGGAGCGCAGGGCACACTGAACTATAACAGCGGCAGCCTCTCATTTGGAGTTGTCAACAGCAGGCAGGAATTCGGCCTGAGTGGCGGTGACGGCACCCTGAACATGAACGGCGGGACTCTCGGCCTGAATACGGCACGTTTTGGCCTCAGTGCCGGGACTGGAACGTTCAACCTAAACGGCGGCACCTTGAATATTGGGCGCGCTTATGCGGATTACAGCCTGTGGCTCGGACACAACAACAACAGTACCGGAATCATGAATGTTACAGGCGGTCGCATCTTTACCCGCATGGGGATCAAGCTGGGTGACGGCGGGTCAGGAATCGGCATCTTCAATGTGGAAGGTTCGGCCGCAACGCTTATCGGTATCGGCAGCAACAGCGCACTGGATGGTCGCTGGACGCAGAATGCCGGCAGCGTTCTGAGTATCAAAGTGGACGCGGGCGGCGTTACACCGATTACTGTTGTCAATAAAGACGCGGGTATCGGTGGATCTGACGGCGACGTTTACTTCTACGACGGAGCACTCCTTGACCTCGGTTGGATGCCGGGCGTGACCAACTTCGGTACGTTCAAAGTCATGGAATGGGATGGCCAGCTGCAAACCAATGAGCTGGCACTCGCCTCCAGTGTGGACACCAACGTCTGGAGCTATTCGATTACAGATGAAAACTCCGACGGCACCAACGACACACTGTGGGCCACGGCCTATGGCGAAACGGCCAACGGAACTCCGATTCCGTGGCTGCTCGAAAACGGTCTGACTGCAGACGACGACGAAATCGACAACGACGGCGACGGACTGGAGACCTGGGAAGAGTATATTACCGGAACCATTCCGACCGATTCGAACTCTGTATTGGTCGTGACTTCGCTGGAAAACCTTGGCGGCGACAACTATGCCATTTCATGGAAGTCGGTCACCAACCGGAGCTATAGCATTGTCACCAATGCAAACCTGGCGTATCCGAATCCTGGCGATGCGGCTGTCGGCATTCCCGGAGCGGCCGGCGAAACTTCGGTTACTTCAAGTATTCCTTCTGAGGCGATCTTGTTCTTCGAAGTAGGCACAAGCCTGCCGGAATAGAATTATAACCTGCATGGTCCGGGGGATAGCCCCAGACCATGCAACATTTCAATCAACGGGGGTGATTAAGTATCACCCCCGTTTTTGATCCTGCATTTAGTTTTACCAGGAATGATTCTGGGTGAACTCCGGAGGGAATGACTAAGCGACAGGGCAGGCGGGACGCCTGCGGTACGTTCAGGGATCGCCCGTTTCCGGGTAAGCGGTGCGACAGGCGTCCCGCCTGCTCCGTAATTAAGTGAGCACCTCTGGCATGTGGTTCTGCTTTTAAAGATTGAGTAGTTTTCGTGCGTTCAGAGTCTAAGTCACTTAAAGCGAAGCCTAAGCCGTAAGTAAGCTCCCGTGCTTGGAGTGCGGGACTCGCGCGAGGGGCTGGATAAGGTTTCGGAGCCGGTCCATACGGACTACCGCCTGCCGCCATACCACGGGTCAGGAAGCGGAAACCATCGATAGCCTGTACGAATTTTAATTATCAAAATTGACTGTTCACTGAGAGGGAAGAGTATGAAAACAAAGAATCATAAATGGGCATTTTTAGGATGTACCATGATGCTGGTAGGTGCCGTGCAGGCGGAAACCTGGGACGGCGGTGGAGCGGATAATGAGTATTCAACCGCCCTGAACTGGAATAACGATGTGATCCCGACGAACAACACGGGAGAGATCAACGGCGCTTATACGGTCGAGCGGTCGGTGGATATCACCGTTAACCGAACCTTTGTCCTGGGCGGCGCGACGCTCAATGTGACGGGCGGCACCCACAGCGACGGCCAGTCCGGCAATACCATCCGGAACTTCGTCGGTAAGGACAGCGCCGGCACGATCAATCAGTCGGGCGGCAGCTGGAACATCGGCCATATCCTTCTCATCGGCAGCGGCAACAGCTCAGGAAACGGCACCTATAATCTGACGGGCGGCGACCTGATTATTTCCCGTGGCGGAAATACGTTCATGGGGGTAGACGGCGGAGACTCCCTTGAGATCGGCGTTGGTTCTGCCACCGGGCTGCTCAACATCACCGGAGGAACATTAGCCACCCGCCAAGGCTTAGGCGTAGGGAGCGGCGGTACATTCAGCGTGCAGGGCAGTGGTGCCGGCAGTATCGGCGTCGGCTCCAATGGAACGCTTGACGGCAAGTGGAACCAGGCTTCCGGCGGAACGCTCCGCGTTGGCATCGACGCGGGCGGCGTAACAAAAATTTTAATCGATGAAGTGGGTGGCGACGGCGGTGCGTATGCGACGTTTGAATCCGGCGCGCTGCTGGAAGTCGATTTTTACAACGGCATGACGAACGGCGGCACCTGGACCGTGATGGAAGTGGAAGGCACGAATATTACGGATAACGGCCTGGCCTTTGCCTCTGGTGTAAACACGAGCATCTGGTCTTTCGATATTGATAATTCCGGAGCCAACGGGTTGCTGACCGTTTCAGCGGTGGGTCCAACCAATATCGCGTATGACATCAGCAGTATTGCGGAACTGCGACAGTATGCGGCCTCGAACAACGTTGATGTTGCCATGATGCCCGGCACCTATTGGATGACCGGCGGAGTCGATCCTCACTTCATCGAGTTCAGCGGCTCGAACAACACGTTCAACCTCACCGGCGTCCACATCAAAGTGGATACCGCGGAGCTGACGGGCTACGGCAATTCGACCGATGTCCGGATGCTCAATATCAGCGGAGATAACATCGAGGTCGACGGCTTGACCCTTTCGATGGAGAAGCTGGCCTACAACGGCACGGATTCCTTTGGGTTTCCAAAAGAATACTACGCGGACGACCGAAGCCAGGTGGTTCGCATCACCGGATCTTACGTCAATTTTAAAAACTGCAATTTCACCTCCGGCGGCTCCTATCCCTACGGATACGGCGATGCTTTCGGAAAGGGGGCACGTCCCAATACGGACGGCGTGACCGACTCAGCCTACATTGCACACCACAAGCAGAGCGGGATTCTCTTTACCGAGGGCGCGTCTTTCTGTGAGTTTGAAAACGTTACCTTGAACATGCGCAGCTTCGGGCATGGCATCTTTTTCCAGGGAGGGGCTCACGACCTGCTGTTTAACGGATGCCAGGTGCTGGGCGATACGATGGCCGACAGCGATGACATCATCGCCCACCCCGAATATCAGGAATGGGGCCATGCCACCTACAAGGAACCGATTCCTGCTGACATCCGCATCTCGAAGCACGAGGGCGGTTTCCGCTCCTATAGCAACGCCGATTATGAAACAAACGGCTTCAACCAGTACATTGAAAATATCACCATCACCAACTGCCGCGTCGAGCGCATGCGCACCGGCGTGGCCGCCGGTGCGAACGCGGGATATCTTAAGGTCTACGACATGGAGATCAAGGAGTGTGAATTCGGCTATGGTTCGAGTGCTTATGGAACCACGCTTTACCAAAACTGCAAAGGCGATGCTGTGAACGGCCCGTTGATCTATTTCCAGTATTCGGTAATCACTCCGGCCATCTACGATGTGGAATTGACCGGCGATGCCCCCGGCCATGGCGTATGGCCCATCGGGCTGATCAGCGGAGCCGGTAACCGGATCACCCTGACCAGTTCCGCCGCGCCGGGTATCTATTCGGACGGGGCCTATCTGAACGCCTCACAGAAATGGCGGGAATGGCGGCACCGCCCCTCCGGCGACCTCGACGATGGAGCCACCGCGACGACCGGCAACTTTATTACCAACCTGACCGACCGGATCCTCGTCTTCGGTGAGAATGCCACGGCTAATACCGGTTGCGTCTCCACCGGAGGTGTACTCAATAAAGGAACCAACAATGAATACACGGGCGAAACACTCGTTCCGGCACCGATTATCATTGAGGACACCTGGTCCTATCCGCCGAACTCCACGAATGTTTCCTGGGCGCAGTGGGATTCAGAAGGCAACCTGATCCTGCCGACCCCGCCCGTCACCATCTTTGATGGAATCATGTACATCGACGATGCCGAGGCGCTGGGAGGTGCTCCCGCTGGGGACGGTGGAACAACCGTCAGTAACGGCACGATTGAAGTTAAATCTGGCTTTGCACTGCAGGGCGAAGATCTGCTTCTGTCGGGAACGGGGACTGCGGGACAGGGCGCGGTCTATTCCGACGGAAAGGCAGATAACAAAACCCGGCTGAGTTCCAGCAGCGGAACGATTACGCTCGCGGGTGACACCTCCATCGGCGTCGGCATTTCAGGCAACGAACTGTTGATGGGACCTATGACTGGAACCGGCAGCCTGACCAAGATCGGTGCGGGGACTCTGACGCTGGAAGGCGGAGCTAATTCATTTGATGGTGCTTTGGTTATTTCCAATGGTTGGATTAAGGCGCGGGCAAACAAGGTGAAGAATGATCTCGTGATTGTCGCCGGAGCCGGGCTGATGCAGCACGGTAACCCAGGGCTGAATCAGGGGGCGGATAACAGCACGGTGCTTGATGGAACCATCGATATCAATGGCCGCGGCGTCAGCGACACCGGAGCGTACAGTATTAACATCGGCTCATTGAGTGGTGGAGCATCCGGCCTGATTACCTCAACATCAACCGCTGCAACCCAGACCGTCAATATCGCCAGTGCCACCATGGACAGTTCCTATGACGGTTCCATAACCGGTACGGTTAAGCTGAATAAAAACGGGGCGGGCACCACGCTCTTCCTGAACGGAACCTGTTCCCATACGGAAGGCACTTTTGTTAACGCGGGGTGGCTGGGCGGAACGGGTTCGGTTGCCGGCGACGTTGCCGTGGCTTCCGGCGCGGGACTCGCGGCTGATTTTAATGCAGAGCTGGTAATCGGCGGCACGCTGGCCTTCATCGGCAATGCCTTCAGCATGGTTCTGCCTGCGGATACAACGGGTTTTGATTCCGGGGTTTCCAATGTCTGGAAAGTGGTGGACGCATCGGCTGTCACCGGATTTTCAGCGGGGGATTTCAGCATTGATTCTACGGGCTATGAGCTCGACGGCGGAACATTCAGTGTTTCTGAATCGGGCGGTGATCTCTATCTTGCGTTCACCCCGGCAGCGTATTCGGAGCTGGAAGAATGGCGCTTCGATCAATTCGGCACCTATGACAACACAGGTGACGCCGCGGATTCCGCCAACCCGGACGGCGATGCACGGGATAATCTGATGGAATACGGAACGGGCTCGGATCCGAATGTGTTCGACAGTAATTCGGTTTCGACGGTCGGCACCACACTGGATGGCTCTAAACTGACAGTCACCTTTGACCGCATCGCGGATCCGGCGCTGACCTATTGGGTGGAAGCAACCGGCAACCTGACTTCCAATGATTGGAATACCATCTGGTTGAGCACAGGTTCTTCGAACACGGCCGGATCGGTGACGGTGGAAGATTCTGAATCGATTTCCAACCATTGGAACCGCTATCTGCGCATGAAGCTGATGAATTGATTTCCCTCAGCGTATTTTTTCTCGGCTTGGACCTTCGCCAAGGCTGCGGCGGACAGTTCGAGGCGGCTACGGCGTTTATCGAAAGACCGCGAAGTAGATCCATATAGCGCAGCGCAGAGGGTTGCTGTATCTATGGAGTTAACAAGGTAACTGCAGGCCTGATAGTATTTTCTGCCAAGATGTCCTATATCTACGCTGATTTTATATAGGTGAACGCTTTTCAGATGAGCATGTCTGATTCAAGCGATAACGCAGGCAAACATCAAGCAGGTTGGATTTCGCAATACGGAGACCGGACAAATGAGAAAATTACTTTATAGGAAAGCAACTGTTACGTTGGCGATCGCGTCGCTCTGCATGGGGGGTGCTCGATCAGCATACGCGGAATCCTGGGATGGCGGGGGAGCGGATAATGAGTTTTCAACCGCTTTGAACTGGAATAACGACGTGATTCCCACCAATAACACGGCGGATATCAATGGTGCTTACACGGTTGAGCGTTCGGTGGATATTGTCTGCACCCGTACATTTGTGAGTGGCGGTGCAACGCTCAATGTTACGGGCGGCACCCATAACGATAATTTGTCGGGGGCGAATAAATATAATTTTATTGGTAGCAGCAGTGCCGGTACGGTCAACCAGTCGGGCGGTTCCTACAGCATCGGGCACGGGCTCAGGGTCGGCGGCAATAACGCCAGCAGTGATGCCGAATACAATCTGACCGGCGGTACATTGGCGGTCTACCGAGGCTCAAGCTCGGCCATCGAACCCACCAATCCCGGCGGCCGTCCTTCGCTGGAAGTTGGCGGCACGGCGGGCACCGGACAGTTCGAAATTACAGGGGGTGCATTTGAGACCCGCGCCGGTGTACACATCGGCGCAACCGGCACCTTCAGTGTTCAGGGGTCAGCTGCGTCGTCGATCGGTATTGGCTCCAATCAGGATGGTGACGGCCTTTGGCTCCAGAAAGCCGGGGGTACGCTGAAAGTGGGTATCAATATTGGCGGCATAACCAAGATTCTCATTGACGAGGTGGATGGTGACGGTGGCCAGCAGGTAACCTTTGAAGCGGGTGCTTTACTTGACGTCGATTATTTTGGTGCAGGCGAAGGGGGCGGAACCTGGACGGTGATGGAACTTGAAAACGGAGACATCACCAACAACGGGCTAGCCTTTGCTTCCAGTGTGGATACCAATATCTGGTCGTTTGCCATCGATAACACCGGTGTCAATGGGCTGCTGACGGTTACGGCCGAAGGCGATTCTGTGGTTCGGGAACCCGGCGATGTGACCTGGGACGGCGAAGTTAGCTCCGACTGGTGGAACCCTTTGAACTGGGACAGCGATGACGGACTTATTGCTGGAGATAACGCCTTTATTGATTTTGGTCCCGTAGATTTCAGCAGCGGAACCAGTTCCAACCTGAATGCACTGAAAATCAGGGCTGGCACATTGAATATTTCGGACGGCGTCTTTAAGGCAACAAATCATGCGAACCGCGAGTCCTGGATTGGTGACACGAGCGGCACTACCGGAATGGTCAATCAGACCGGTGGAGATACGGATATTAACGCCATGGAAATTGGCCGCAGTTCCGGATCAACCGGCTTTTATAATCTGACGGCCGGCGATTTCAAGATTGGCCGGGGGGTCAGTGATTTTTCTCTGTTTCTCGGAAGTAACAGAGGTGGCAACGCTGCGGGCGATGGAACCTTTACCGTTTCCGGCGGATCGTTTATCACCCGCACCGGTGTGAAACTGGGCGATGGCACCTCAGCAGGAACCGGAACGTTTGAGGTGTTCGGATCTGAGTGTACATCCATTGGGGTGGGACTGTCGGGCAGCGGTGATGGCTATTGGGAACAATATGCCGGATCGACGTTACGGGTTGGCATTGAACTGGGTTTAACCGGTGTAACCAAGGTTTATCTCGAGGATTACGAAGATGATGGTGGAACCTATGCCACATTCGAGGCGGGCTCACTGTTGGATGTGGGTTATTATAATGGCGGCTACGGCGGAGGAACCTGGACGGTGATGGAAGTCGAGAACGGCGCCATCACCAACAACGGCCTGGCCTTTGCGCCCGGTGTGAATGCCGGGGTCTGGTCCTTCAATATCGACAACTCCGGAGCCAACGGAAAATTGACCGTGACGGCAGCCGGCGATCCGGCTCCGCCGCAGATCGATGTCACCTTACATGTCGGTGACACCCGCAACCAGATGATGCGCTATGGCGTGGACTATGAACGTCTCTCGTACTGGAAGGGCTCCGGTTTGGGTCCTGTCCCCGATTGGACGGTCAACGATTGCAACATCGACTACATTCGCACAGCGGTCCACAGCGGATACGAGTTGACCGAAAATGTTTACGACCTGGATGCCTACTTTGGCGATGTCAGCGGCGACTCCAAGGACAAGATCATTCCGATGATGACGGCGATGCAGAATGCGAACCCGCACATCAAGTGGTTTGCCTCGCCTCGCCCGCTGAATTCGACGGTTTCGGGGGCATCCTGGCAGCCGTATCCGATCTGGATCACCGGAGCCCCCATACCGAGCAGTGAAGCTTTTGATTTCGACGACATCAAGTGCGCGCAGTATTTGATCCGTTACCTGCGCCTGATGAAGCATTATGGCTTCAAGATCAGTTATCTAGACCTTACCAATGAGTGGCAGTCCAACATTGCGGGTGGAAGGATTACCCAGGCTGATGCGCGTGATCTGGTTGAATACATGAAGGCCTATATCGCTGACCCGTCATCTTATCAGGCGGATGTGGATCCGACCGGCTTCTATGCCACGAACTATCCGGAACTGGAGGACGGCGATATGCCGTTAATCGTTGCTCCGTCTTCGTGGGAGTTCTCCCAGGGGGAATCATGGATCAGCAACCTGAATACCGATGCAAAGAAAAATGCGATCGATATTGCCTCATCCCACAACACCAACCGGGACGAGGGGTCAGGTACCGAGCAGAGTTTTGCGGATCAGGTTCATACAACGCTGGGTGCGGACACCGAAATCTGGCAGACCGAAGTGCACGGATGGAAGCACTTGCATGGTGCAAATGAGGTAACATCATTTGACCACATGATGCGGGCGATTCGCGCCGGCTTCAGCGGGCTCAACGGCTGGCTTGCCCTCGCCGAGTCAGATGGACATACCTACCTGTGGTGGACCAGTAGCAAGGTAACACGCGGCGTGAAGCATTTTATCTTCCAGAAACTCTCCAACACATCAAACTATGGCTACTCGCTGGATATCAACGAGCCGGCCGAATTCAACAACACCATGGCCTTTGTCAGCGAGAATGTTTTGACGGTTTGGGTGAACAATATGACCAATATCAGCACAGTGGCCGAGATCGATATCGGCAACCATGCGATGGCGGGCTCGACGATTAATTATACCCAATGGAACGAATCGCTGGCGGTCGAAGGTGTGGACGGCTCATTTTCAGCCTTAAGCAGTACCAACTTCGCCGCGGCCATCGAAGGGGAATCGCTTTACTGCTTCGAAATTCCTCTTGTGGACAACGAAGATAACTTCCCGTTCGTTCAGGCGGAGAACTATGACTCCATTTCCGGGGCAACGGATCAGAGCACCTATGTGACGTTTAATGCCGGCAGCTCTGAAACGTCTTATGATCTGGATATCACCAAGACCTATCCACATGACGTTGCCTTCCGGGTTTCTTCTGAAAGCGCGGATATTGCTTTCGATATTTATAACGGCACGACCCTGCTTGCTTCGGTCGACCGCCCGGCAACCGGCGGCGCCCTGAATTGGACCACCATCTATAAAACGCTAATGCTCGACGGCGGACCGATGGAGCTGCGTATTGTGGCGGCCAATGGCGGATGGAGCCTCGACTGGATCGCGTTCGACCGGCAGTTCTATTCCACCGGGTCGGAGCTGGACAATATCGCACTGGATCAGACCTACGATGCCAGCAATGTCTATCAGGGCAACACGACTTATGGTGCAGACAAAGCCTTCGATGGAAATCGCACCTCCCGATGGGCAACGGACTCCAATCCGGCCTGGCTCGAAGTCGAGTTCCAGTCGCCGACGACCGTCAACGCATTCTCCATGTACGAATACCAAAACCGCACGACGGGGTTTGAGATTCAGTACAGTGATGATGGTGCAACCTGGTATACGGCCTATACAGGAGGAAATCCGGAGGATGATGTGGTTTATGGATTCCCGACCGTGACAGCAAGGTTCTTCCGCTACCAGTCGATCACCTCCAGCGGCAATCCGTCCATCTATGAGTTGGAGTTCTATCATGATCCATACTTCGCGGACTGGGATCCAGCTGTGGCTTCTATGACGCTGGACGGCAGTTCCGTGTCACTCGAGTGGTCGGGTGTGGAGGGTTCAACCTATGCCCTGCAGAGTACGACCAATCTGGTGGATGGATTCACGACCGTCGAGTCAGGCATCCCTGTGCATGAAGCTACGAATATGAACACCATCGCAACACCGGATGATGCCGCATTCTACCGGGTCATACTGGAGTAAAAAGGATGATCGGGAATAGAGCCCGACCGTATCCAGCTTAAGATGTATTGAATACGTTGAAGTCCAGTATCGTCATGATGCTGGGCTTCAGAACTATTAGATCATGAAAACAGGCCGCGGAAGATGACGATAAGACGTAGTTGGATAATAGCATTGCCCTTTCTTTTACTGGCCAACGCTACGCTTTATGCGGCGACCGTCACATTTACAGGTGCGACCGGCAGTGATTGGGCAACAGGTTCGAGCAGACGGGCGAAAGTTCGGAAATCAATTATCCGGAAATGGGCGGTTTCGTCATCCTAAGACGAGGAGAACTATGATGTTTCATTATACTAAGCAGAAGTTAACGGTACTTTTATTATCTCTAGGCAGTTTATCCGTGTATGCGGCTGACGTCAGTTATACCGGCGTAACTGGCGGGGAGTGGGCGACCGGTACAAACTGGAGCAGTGCGACGTATCCCTCCAGCAGTGATATCGCATTTCTCGATACCACCGCCAACCTCAGTGTTGATTCGCCGAACAACTTTCAGGGTATACGGATCGGTACGGGCGGCGATGGCCGGCTGCAAATCGGCAGCCGGGGTATGCTCACGGCAACCTCGAGTGCTTCGGTGACGAGCATCATCGGTAATGGAAGCGGGAATGCGGGAACCGTGCAGCAGGAAGGTGGAGCGGTCTCCATTAACCGGCTTCAAATCGGCAGTAATTCCGGTTCGGGAACCTATCATATTCATGGCGGTACCTTTTCCATTATTCGTGAGAGCGGAGGACACTCCCTGTTTCTAGCCCACAATGGAACCGGGAACGGTATATTCCGCATCAGCAGCGGAAGTTTCGTTACCCGTGCAGGGGTCCAACTGGGTTCTGCCGCAGGTGGCATTGGACGCTTCGAGGTCATCGGTTCACATCCGGGTTCCATCGGGATTGGTGCAACAGGGTCGGTTGACGGGCGCTGGACGCAATATGGCGGATCCATTCTCAGTGTGCGTGTCGACAAAACTGCGCAGGGCGTCACGCCCATCTTTATTGACGATTATAATGACGATGGCGGGGGCGACGTCGTCTTCGAAAACGGAGCACTTCTTGACGTCGACTTTACTGCCACGTTCCTGAATGGCGGCACCTTCACGGTGATGGAATGGGAAGGCAGTGTGACCGATAACGGTCTGCAGTTTGCGCCCTCGGTCGATACCAATATCTGGAGCTTCAGCGTTGATGTGCCCAATAAGCGGCTCACCGTCACGGCAGTCGGTAGTCCGGCAAGCCGGGCTTTTGTTCATCCCGGTCTTTCGCATAAGCTGTCCGATCTCGATCGAATGCGCGACATGGTCGCGGCCGGCGTTGAACCCTATTCGAGCTCATTTGCCTCCTTTTCCTCAAATGGAAAGTCACAGCACACCTATCAACCGAGCAGTACAACGACTAACCTGGCAGCGGACGGCTGGACAGCAAATAACAATGCGCTGAGGAACGATGGTGTTGCCGCCTATTATAACGCACTGATGTGGTACATTACCGGGGATGAACGGCATGCCGAAGCCTCTATCCGTATCTTCACCGCCTGGTCCCCCGTGCAAAACATCGATGGAATTCCTTTGAATGCGGGCCGTCATTGGCGTCTCATCGAAGCGGCGGAAATCATCAAGAGCACCTACGATGGTTGGGACCCCGCCGACATGCAGGCTTTCAAGGACATGCTGGTGTATCCCGGCTACTCGACCACGACGGAACCCACCGGAAACAGGAGCATCTACTGGCGGGCCTATCAGGGGGATCCCGCCCGTCACGGCAATCAGGGACTTTTTGCCATGCGATGCGTGATGGCCATAGGGGTTTTTCTCGACAACGAAATCATGTACGACCGTGCCCTGCGCTACCTCCAGGGAGCGCCTGCGCGAAGCGATGATATTCCCTATGTAACCGGTCCGTCGATTGCAGAGACTCAGATCGGCACCTATGAACACTTCCTTGAATACAGCCGCACCGGACAGGAAACCACGATTGCGGACTATGGCTTCAACGAAGTCATCCATAACTACATTTACCCCAATGGTCAGGGGCAGGAATTTTCCCGTGATATGGCCCATGGGTTGGCGGGCATCGGTATTATCGCCACCATGTCTGAAATGGCCTGGAGCCAGGGCGATGACCTCTATGGCTATCTCGATAACCGACCTCTCCTCGGACTCGAATACTACTACCGCTACAATCTCAGTTGGACGGACTCCTTCCCGGATCAGGCAACCCCCTGGGAGCCTACCGTTGAAAACGGAGAATTCATTCAACGCCTGGATCAGTCCGGGCGTTGGTTCTCGCTGAAGGCCAATCCGTACCTCGCCCAGAATACGGATCCGGAGGATTGGAAACGAGGCCTTTACAATGATGATCCGGTGTATGAAATGAACCTCGCTCACTATCGTGACCGGATCGGTGTTTCGTCGGATGATACCAAGTGGTTGGAACGCGGGCTGGATCTGTTGATTGCCGATCAAGGCTTTGAGGGAGAGGGCGTACCATGGGATCATCCTTCGTGGGGCGGTTTGACCTTCCGACGCGTGAGCCCCGGTGATCCGATTCAGGGCTTTGTCGGTGACACACCGGACTTTGCCATGAATGTGCTGCCGGGCACCATCGAGGCGGAAAATTATGATTACTTTGCTCTCGATGGGGAAGGCCGCACCTACCACGATCTCTCGGCCGGAAATTCCGGCGGTGAATACCGCGTGACGGAGGCGGTCGATATCAGCACCAGTTCTGAGGGTGGCTATGCGCTGTCTTCGATCGAAGATGGGGAGTGGCTCACCTATACCGTTTCTGTACCCGCATCAGGACGGTATGATATTTCCATCCGCTATGCATCCCTGGCGGCTGGAGGTAAGGTTAAATTCAGTTTCGATGGCACGGATGCAAGCGGAGAAGTTGCCGTACCCTACGGTGCGCCGGGCTCGACCGGTTCCAATGATTGGAAAGATCTAACGGTTGCCTCCGATGTTTTACTGACTCGGGGCGTTCGCCAGCTGAAGATCAGTGTAAGCGGTGTTTCCAATACGTTCCTTTTGAATCATTTTACCATCACGAAAGCACCGTTACTGCCGGAGGCACACTGGACGTTCGACGATGGCAGCGGTACGCAGGCTGCTGATGCGTCCGGAAACGGGCACCATGGCACCGTGCAGAATGCGGTATGGGTTTCCGGTGCGGAAAGCGGAGCGCTTGACTTCAATGGTACTTCCGCAAAAGTTTCGATTCCGGGCAGTGCATTCAGTTCCATCAGCAATGCGGTCACCATTGCGTTCTGGGCGTATGGCGGATCAGGACAGCCCGCGGACAATTCGGCCTTCTATGCGGTGAAGAGCGGTGGGGGGCGGATTCTGAATGTCCATTTGCCGTGGGGCGATTCCAAGGTGTATTGGGATGCCGGGGATTCGGGCTATGACCGAATCAATAAGACCGCTTCTGTTGCTGAAATTAAAGATTCATGGACCCATTGGGTGTTTACTAAAGATTCAGACGCGGGCGTTATGGAGATCTATCGCAATGGTACTCTCTGGCACTCCGGGTCTGGCAGAACGAAAACCATGACTTCCATCGTATCAGGCACCATCGGTAGTCAGACATCCGGGGCCTATTATGACGGTTCCATCGATGATGTCCGTTTGTATAATATTGCACTTTCCGCCGATGATGTACTGGGCATGTATGAAAACTTTGACATCAATAAGATCGGTGAGTTCTCGAAGGATGAAGATGTCGGTTCTCCGTCTTTGGCCGGGTCGGCATCCTACGCGAATGGGATCTATGCGATCACCGGTGGCGGCAGTGATATTTATAATACCGCCGATCATTTCCACTTCCTTTCATCCGGTCATTCCGGCGATGGAGAAATAGCGGCTCAGGTGACCTCCGTTGAAAACACAGACACTTGGGCGAAAGCCGGCGTCATGTTCCGCGAAACGAGTGATGCGGGGTCGAAAGAAGTGATGGTGGCGGTGCGGCCGGACAATCAGGTAACGATGCA
>JAROAZ010000060.1 GCA_029432775.1 Pontiellaceae bacterium B12227
TGGGCGAAAGCCGGCGTCATGTTCCGCGAAACGAGTGATGCGGGGTCGAAAGAAGTGATGGTGGCGGTGCGGCCGGACAATCAGGTAACGATGCAACACCGGGACGCAACCGACGGCTCCACAACATCCCTTGGGTTGTTTGGGGGTAGTTCAGATGATAAATGGATACGGCTCGTTCGTGCCGGTAACGTATTTACCGGTTATTATTCGACGGACGGATACAGCTGGACCGCCATGGTTACCTCAACCGTCAGCATGGCCACCGAGGTGCGGCGCGGTTTGGCCGTAACGTCTCACGATGATGCGGATCTTTGCACGGCAACCTTCAGCATGGTGCCCTCTGCACCGACCGGCCTGACGGCGGAGTCGATTGACGCGGCCCAGGTTGATCTGGAGTGGAATGCCGTCACGGCTGCCACGGGATATAACCTGAAGCGCTCAACAACAAGTGGCGGTTCATACGTGCTTGCGGTCGGTGACCATTCATCTACAAACCACAGCGATACTGGGCTCTCGGCCGGAACAAAATATTATTATGTCGTCTGCGGTGCTTATTTGGAGGCCGAGGGCGATCCGTCATCTGAGGTCTCTGCGGTACCCTCCGCCCTGATCAATCCAGACGATGTCGTGATCGGACCCGTTGAAATCAGTTCCGGTGATTTCAACCTCACCTTCACCCATTCCGTGCCGGGTCACAGTTACCGTGTTCTGGCCGCAGAGAATCTGGTCGATCCGGACTGGCAGGTGGTGTCCGCTACCAATTCAGGCAACGGAGGCCTGCTGCCGATCAGCATTCCAATCATTGGAACCGAGACCAACCGGTTCTACAAACTGGAAACCTGGCGGCAGTAGAGAAAAGCCACCCATGGTTCAGGTTGGGTATAGCGAAGGCATAAAGAAGAGAAATGTTATGAAGTTACATTATATTGCGAGGAAGTTGCCGCTGTTATTGTTGTCCCTTGGCTGCATATCTGTTTATGCGGCTGAAGTGACTTATGATGGCGTGTCGGGCGGACACTGGAATACCGGTACGAACTGGAGCAGTGGAGTCTTTCCCGCGACAAGCGACATCGCTCTCCTGGACGCCGTTGCAAGTCTGGATATTGCCGCGCCAAACAGCATTCAGGGCATTCGTGTGGGGACTCTGGGCAGCGGTACCCTGCATGTCACCTTCAGTGGGAGTTTGAATGCGACAACATCCACCGGTACGGGTAGCTACATTGGCAGCGGGAGCGGAAATCAGGGCACTGTTGAGCAGACAAATGGCGACATGACGCTGAATGAGCTGGAGATCGGAAGAAGTTCTTCCACGGGCGTGTACAACCTCAATCGAGGCTCGCTTCAGATTTCTAGGCGTCTTCAGGAAAACTCGATCTATCTCGGAACGGATGCAGGTAAAACCACCGCCGGCCTGGGCACGCTGAGCATTACCGCCGGTTTCCTGACGACCCGGGGCGGGGTTTATCTCGGATCGACTGCAGGTGGAATCGGAATTTTTGAGGTTCAAGGCTCTGATTCTGCGGAGATCGGTATCGGTTCCTATGCTACTATTGATGGCTCATGGACGCAGCATGCGGGCTCGGTTCTGCGGGTAAAAATCGACCGGACCTCACAGGGAGTCACTCCGATTCTTATCGACGATCCCGAAAATGACGGGACGGGCGGCGATGTGCTGTTTGAAAATGGCGCGCTGCTGGATGTTGATTTTCTGGCCAACTTTGTGAATGGCGGAACGTTCACCGTGATGGAATGGGATGGAATCCTTACCGACAATGGCCTGCAGTTCGCGTCTTCCGTCGATACCAACATCTGGAGTTTCAACGTTGATACGAATAATAATCAACTGACCGTGACAGCAGCCGGTGATCCCTATGCGCGGCAGTTTGTGCATCCAGGCTCCAGGCACAAGCTTTCTGATTTGGAACGGATGCGTGATATGGTTGCCGCCGGGGTGGAGCCCTGGGCCAGCGCGTTTGCCAATCTTGAGGCCAGCGGTCAAGTTAAACTGGTATACACGCCCACCAATGCAGACGGTTCTCTCACAACCCTGACAAGCACAAGCGTGCTCAGAGTTGAAGCAATGATCGCATATCACAACTCCCTGATGTGGAACATCACTGGAGACGAAAGATATGCCGAGGTCGCGGTGGATATCCTGAACAGTTATTCTTATATCACCAGTATCAACGGGCTGACCCCGCTCAGCATTGGACAGGCCTGTTGTCATCTGGTCGAAGCCGCTGAGATCATCAAGCACACCTACACCGGGTGGGATACCGTGGATATGCAACGGTTCAGTGACATGCTGGTCTACCCTGGATACTCAAACACCACTGAGCCCACTGGCGATGTAACCTTTTACTGGAAATTGAAAAACGGAGATCCGGCCCGGGCAGGGAATCAAGGGTTGTTTTCAATGCGGTCCATGCTGGCGATGGGGGTTTTTCTCGATAACGAACGCATCTACGACCGGGCCGTACGTTATATGAGAGGAGCAACCAACCGGGCTGATGACCTCGCATATCCAACTGGTCCGCCGATCAATGGAGACCCAGCTGCAACTCACGACTATGCGATTCAATGGGGACAATCCGGTCGCGAAACAACCATCGCAGACTATGGCTATAACGAAGTGATCGCCAACTATGTCTGGGAGAGTGGGCAGAACGAAGAGAGCTCGCGCGACCAGGCTCATGGTGCCGTGGGTTTGATCAATATGCACGTTGCCTGCGAACAGGCATGGAACCAGGGCGACGATCTCTACGGGCACCTCGACAACCGACTCCTGCTCGGGTGGGAATTCCTGAACCGATATAATTTGAGTTACCTCACTTCTTTTCCCGACCAGACCAGCCCCTGGGAACCGACGATTGAATCGGGTGAATACCTGCAGCGCCTCGCTCGCACCGGAAGACGCTTTTCCCTCAAGGTCAATCCTCACATCGATGGCAATACAAACTCATGGACTCGAGGTGAACCAAGCAAGTATCCGAACTTTGAAATCATTATGGGTCACTATCGAGACCGCATGGGGCTCTCGGGAGACGCCATCAAATGGTCCGAAAGAGGGCATAACTATTTTCAGGCAACATACGGTCCCGAGGTCTTGGGGCCTGCGTCGACGTATAGCGCATCAAATTGGGGAGGATTAAAATACCGCCGCATAACACCAGGTGATCCCGTCCAGAGCTTCATCAATGGCAAGCCGCTCTTTGCGCTAAACTCATTGCCAGCTACGATCGAGGCGGAAAACTACGATTACTTTGCTTTGGACGGGGAAGGGCGCACTTACCACGATCTTTCGATCGGAAACTCCGGCGGTGAATACCGAACATCAGAGGATGTAGATATTTCGACCTGTTCAGAAGGCGGCTATGCGCTGTCGTCCATTGAGTCCGGCGAATGGATCACCTATACCATATCCGTACCTTCTTCATCACGGTATGATTTTTCGATCCGCTATGCGTCCTCGACTGCAGGAGGTAAAATCAAATTCAGCTTCGACGGCACCGATAAAACCGGGGAAGTAACGGTTCCGGGCGGTTCCGGTGTCTGGCAGGATCTGACGGTCGCAACCGGTGTGTCGCTAGATCAGGGCGTCCAACAGCTGAAGATCAGTTTCAACGGAGTTTCCGAAGCGTTTCAGCTGAATCATTTTTCCATCACCAAACAAGCGGTTCTTCCAGTGGGGCATTGGACATTTGACGACGGAAACGGGGCGGTTGCGACCGATTCCTCCGGAAACGGGTACGACGGCAACGTTGCGAATGCGGTCTGGACCAATGGTGCCGAGGACGGTGCGTTGGAGTTTAATGGAACGTCGGCAAAGGTGACGATTCCGGGCGCGGCTTTCAGCTCAATCAGCAATCAGGTAACAGTTGCGTTCTGGGCGTACGGCGATGACAGCCTTCCGTCGGACAACTCGGCCTTTTACGCAGTGAAAAGCGGCGGAGGCCGGATTCTGAATGTGCATCTCCCTTATGGTAACACCAATGTCTACTGGGATGCCGGGGATACGGGCTATGACCGGATTCAAAAGTCCGCATCGGTGTCTGAGATCAAAGGCTCCTGGGTGCACTGGACTTTCACCAAGGATGCCGATGCAGGAACGATGAAGATTTATCGGAACGCAGAACTTTGGCACTCCGGAACAGGTAGAACCAGAACCATGACCTCTATCATTTCAGGCACGGTCGGCGGACAGCCGTCAGGACCCTATTACACGGGCGCCATCGATGACGTACGCCTTTATGATGTGGCGCTGTCCGCAGATGACGTTCAGGGCCTCTATGAAAGCTATTCGCTTGCCAAGGTTGGCGAGTTTGCCGGGAATCAAGATGTCGGGTCTCCGTCTCATGCCGGCTCCGCATCCTATTCCAGCGGCATCTATACCGTTACCGGTGGCGGCAATGATATTTATAATAACGCCGACAACTTTCACTTCGTTTTTTCCAACCATTCCGGTGATGGAGAAATAGCGGCCCAGGTCACCTTCGTCGAAAACACAGACACCTGGGCGAAAGCCGGCGTCATGTTCCGCGAAACGAGTGATGCGGGGTCGAAAGAAGTGATGGTGGCGGTGCGGCCGGACAATCAGGTAACGATGCA
>JAROAZ010000061.1 GCA_029432775.1 Pontiellaceae bacterium B12227
TATGCCTCCTTTACCGGGGCCGGTTATCTGGAAATCAATAGAAACAGTTCCCTTAAAACCGGAACGTTCACGGTCTCCTACTGGTGGCGTTCATCAAACCTTCTTGGCCAGGGCAACTTTCAGGGCCCCTCCTTCAGTACGGAGGCGGGGAGCACCCAGGACTTTCAGTTCACCACCATCGGCAGCGGTGGATCCGGCAACCTGGAAGTGCGTGATACCGCCCAGCTGATTAAAAGCGACACGGAACTCTATCCCGATGGCGTCTGGTACAACACGGTCATCCAGTCGGCGGGCGGGGGGACGTTCGACATCTGGATCTCGGCAGAGGACGGAAGCCTGACCCAGGTGGGTGACGATGTGGCCGCCTCCAATGGCGGGCTGGTACTGGAGGATTTTATCTTCGGCGCCAACCGGGCCAAAAACGCGTTCGGCACCTTCGATCTGGCCAACGTGAAGATTTATGACGATGCCACCGCCAGCGCTGAAAGTCTGTTTGCGGAGGGGCCCATGCTTGTACCGCCACCGCCGCCACCGGCCCCAATTGCTGTCTATGACTTTGGGAATGGAGATTTGGTGGACGATTCCAGCGGCAACGGGTATGCACTGGCGGGGCCGCTGGGCGGCGCGGCAAACATTGCGGCCAATGCGGATGGCTTCAGTGCTCATTTTGATGGCAGCGGCGGAGACGGGCTTGCCAGTTATTTCGAAGCCGATCTGAATGCCGACGACGAGCGGTTCGGGGGGTTTACGGTTTCTTTCTGGTGGAGAACGGATACCTTGGGTCAGGATACACATGATTCATTGATGTCATCCAAAGACACCCTTAGCCTCAATGACTGGCAACTGGATCATTCCGGCAGCGATATTAGACTCTATGGCGACAACGGGAGTATCACCCAACCGCAGGATGAGTTG
This sequence comes from Pontiellaceae bacterium B12227, assembly GCA_029432775.1. GTDB lineage: Bacteria > Verrucomicrobiota > Kiritimatiellia > Kiritimatiellales > Pontiellaceae > Pontiella. Next base: position 916 of record JAROAZ010000061.1, read on the forward strand.
TCTCAGGGAATCTGGCATCATACGGCGATCGTTAGCGACGGAGCCAACGTCTTCCTCTATGTGACCGAGGGGGGGGCGGAAGCGGTGCATTTTTCAGGCAGTACGACCGGAGCGTTTAATCTGCAGGACTTACGAATCGGGGCAAACCGGGCTGGTAACCTGACGTATGACGCCGATATGGCCTATGTCAGAGTTTACGACGAACCGTTGAGCCCTGAGCAACTCAATGAATTGCTGGCTGAGCTAGACATCAATCATGCCCCGGTGGCCAGGGATCAAGCGGTTGCAACGGCTATGAATACCGGCATCAACATCCTCTTAAAGGCAATGGATCCCGATGGTGATGGGCTTGTTTATGAGATTGTGGATGCCCCGGGGAACGGAACCCTCTCCGGGGGGGCTACGAACCTGACGTATACACCGGATCTGGATTTCGTTGGAAACGACAGCTTGACCTTTGTTGCGAATGACGGGGCCCTTGGATCGAATACCGGGACGGTTTCCATTGCCGTGGGCATTCCGGTTATTGCCGATTTTTCGGCGGATGATCGCTATGTGACGACGACCGGTACTCCGGTCCTGCTCTCCTGGGTGGTTTCAAACGCGACGACCGTGAGCATAAGCCCATCGATCGGAAATGTGGTTCCGTTCACAACCAACGGGGTGGGCCAAATCAGTGTTCTTCTCAATGAACCCACCACCTATACGCTTGTGGTTACCAATGGGGCATTCTCCGCCCAGGAGCAAATATCGCTTCATATAGGCCCGGCTCGTCCGAACCTGATTATTTTTCTGGCCGATGATCTGGGCATGACCGATACCTCGGTTGAGTTCATCCTCGACGGAAATGGAAATCCGGTAACCTACCGTTTTAATGACTTTTACCAAACTCCTAACATGGAGACCCTGGCCACGACGGGGATGCGGTTTACCACGGCCTATGCTCACACCATTTGCTCGCCCTCGCGTGCGTCAATCATGACGGGGCGGACGGCTGCGCGCCATGCGATTTCCAATTTCATTCCTGCCAGTAATGCAGATTGGCCGCCAAACTGGCGCGAAGCAGGCCTGGATGCAACAGATGTAACGCTCCCAGCAATTTTAAAACAAAACGGCTATCGCACGATTCATTGCGGCAAGGGGCACTTCTCCAGAAGTGACTTTAGTATTCTTGATCTCGGATTCGACATGAATATCGGTGGAGTTTCCGCAGGTGAACCGGACAGCTACACCAATTGGTCTGAATCTCGTGTGCCGAATGTGCCGGGCTCTGGAACCGGCACCTTTTTAACGCAAGCGCTGGCAATTGAAGCGAACAAGGCAATCGAAGATGCCGTTGATGACGGCAAACCGTTCTTCCTCTACATGAGTTTTTATGCGGTCCATGCCGTGAATTCGCAGACGCCCCGGTTCCCGATCAATCCGCACGCCACGGGGGATTACAGGGATGCGGTCAGTGTCGAACACCAGGGGTTCGCGACGATGGTGGAAGGGATGGACATGGCGGTTGGCTCGATCCGCCAGAAAGTCATCGATCTCGGTCTGGGAGAAGACTCCTTTGTAATTTTTCTCGGCGACAACGGCACGGACAGTCCTGCTGCTGGTTCGAACGGCCTGGGTAGCGGAATCTTCAGTGACTTTCCAGTGCGGGGGAAGAAAGGGTTCAAATGGGAAGGGGGAACCCGTGTTCCGTTTATTGCATCCTGGATCACGCCGAATGCTGAAAATGCCCTGCAGCAGGCGACTCCGGTGCTCTCCAATTCGATTCAAGAGGACATGGTCGCTATTTGGGACGTCCCGGTCACCATGCTGGCCCTTGCCGGTATCGACAACCCGGCGGGTTTTGGCGAAGACGGCCGCGATCTGGCTCCCTACTTTGCCGGGACACCCGGGGAACATCGCCCTCAGGAAATCGTCGTTCACTTTCCGCATAACCGCGGCAGCAATGACGGCAGCGCAAGTTATTTCTCATGGATTCGGCAGGGGGACAAGAAGCTCATTTATAACTTCTTCACTAATACCCATGAACTCTACGATCTGGCGTCTGACCCGATTGAAGCAAGCAACCTGGCAGGCACCGATCCAGACGGTGCAATGGCACTCACCCGCCGCCTCGCCCAAATGCTGGACAGCCAGTGGGGATATGGTCCGCTGAAGCCCGCGGCTGCGGTCAGGGACACTGAAAATGTGATCGAGATTCCCAACACGCCTGCGGTTGATCTGGATGCGGATGGTCTGGCCGACACGACCGAGGATGCAAATGCCAACGGCCTGCTCGATGACGGCGAAACCGATCCGGATGAGCAGGACACAGATCACGACGGAACCGATGACTATACCGAAGTGCGCTTAAACCTTGACCCACGCAATTCCGATGAATCATTCCGGGCTTATATCACGGGTCCGACAGCCGAAGGCATCACACTAACCTGGCCTTCGGCACCGGGCGTTACCTTTGATATTCGCTCAACGACCAATTTGCAGGAGGCCGTTGCAATGTGGCCGGTGGTGGCGTCCAATATTTCACCGCATACCACCAGCGATCGAAACGGCTACGACATGCCCGTTACAGAGGAATCTCTTTTTTTCAAGGTTGTATTGAGGGAGCAGGACATACAGTAAAAATTGCGATGAGCATCGGGGACAGTTACCCGGGAATCTTTGGGCAGGAGATACGCCGGGCTTTTACAATCGTCAATGGCTTTCGACTGCTGGAGATACCTCGTGAACCATAACCTACACGATTCAAGCCGGGCCCAAGACTACGGTTGCGGTGTCTAATACCATTTACTGAAACATAGTGGTATTTTTCAGCGTAGAGCATGCGTCCCGCTTGCTCACAAATGAGCGGGATGCTCGTTCTGCTCTAGTCTCGTACGGTTTAGAAAACGGTAGTATTCCGGATCCCAATAGCTGTCCGGCTTTATCCGGGGGCCACGAAGCAGGATGGTCGTTTCAGCGTCAACTGGACGCCAATAAAGAACGAAATCTATAAGCCGGGCGCTTTTTGGTATTGACTTAAAATAAATGCGAATATATATTCGCAGGTAAATATGGTAGCTAAATGGCGATTGCCGTGCAAAGTCTCCAGGAGTAAGCTGCAGGCTGTCAGGAAAATCAATCGAAGGTGATACTGTATAGGCACAACAAGGATTCTTATTAACAAGAGGAGATGAACCGTGAAGAGTAAATGGATGGAAATTAAGGCATTTGCTGCCGTTGTTATCATGGCCTCGCTGGCAGCCAACGCAGCGCTGGTCGCCGAGTACGACATGACCGACGGCGATATGCT
>JAROAZ010000062.1 GCA_029432775.1 Pontiellaceae bacterium B12227
TCATATTCAGTCAGCGCATTGCCGTTGCCCGTTGAATCGCTAAGCATATCGCCGTCGGTCATGTCGTACTCGGCGACCAGCGCTGCGTTGGCTGCAACAGCGCCGAAACGCGCCAGAAATACCAGCACCGCCAGAATGCATATTCTCATTTTCCCCATCCTTCTGCCTTCCTTTAAAAAAAAATACCCAGGCGGAAGAAACCCGCCCGGATATTTTTTGTATCGATTCAACGTGGCTGCAACGTATTCCTACATGCGGAACCTTCGGATAAACAGCAGACCTAAACCAGTTGCGCCAATGAGTCCGAGCGTAGCAGGTTCTGGAATCGCAGCCGGACCAGCATTCAGGAGTACATTGAGCTCCGCAGCGCTTAAAACCGTGTCGTATACTGCAACACTGGCAATATCCGAGTCGTAGGTTTGATTTCCACCTCTGTTGGCTCCAATACGTAAATCCACAAGGTCAATGGCTGCAACCGTGCTTCCCAGTAAATTGAGCGCACCTCCCTGAACGGTATTGTAAAACGCCGCGTTGTTTCCAGATGCTCCCGTACCCGTTCCATCACTGGTAAGGACCATGTGATACCATGTATCAGCGGATAAGGTCGAGGTCAGCACAAACATGGCGTTTCCGGAGTCGTCACTCACACGAAGCTGGTTGCTGGGCGCACCCGCAGGAGACCTCCAGTCAATCTGCCAGGAATCGCCGGCACCACTCGACATAAGGGATTCTGCAGAAGCCTGATCCAGCGTGGGTGTTTTCCACCAGAAAGAGAGCGTGAAAGCACCTGAATGATCCATGCTATTTGCTGTAAAGAAATTCGCCTGAGTTCCACCCGTTTCTTCAAAACGGGCACTGAAACCATCTGCATTCAAGGTGACACCGGTTCCGGGCCCTCCTTCGGTGAGAACAATTCCATTACCGGAGGAGTCATCTGTAAGGTTACCATCCCCGAAATCATAGTGCGCAACCAGTGCGCCATGACTTGCCAAAACGGACAGCATCACCACTGTCAAACCTGCATGTATTCTTTTCATTGTATTTCTCCTTTTGTGTTTTATTGACTGAGTTGTACTTTGAAAAATGCGTTAACCGAATCAACGGTTGCAGTACTGACTGTTTCAGGCTCGATGCCTAGTACAGAAACCTCGTTGGTCAGCCATTGACCAAACAGCAGGTCTGTCCGGTAGAGCACGTCATACTGCTTGCCGTCCACTGCCTGCCAGGCAACCTCATAACTGTTGCCTGAAAGTGCGGTAACCCGGCTGAGTTTCAGTACGGATGCGGCATTGGTCGGCACGGTTCCGGCCTGATATTCCTGCCAGTTGAGCAGACCGTCCAGATCCGAATCCTCCAGGTCCGCCGCTTCGTAGTCGCCGCCGGTCACCAGATTGTAGTCGTCGAGCCAGAAATGCGGGGTTCCATTGGAGGTGGCCGCGCCGGAGACATCGTTCAACAGGGAATTGAGCTGGGCGACACCCACTTCGGCATTGAATGCATAGACATCGCCAATGTCTGCATTGATAGGATTATTCTTTGCCCGGTTGATACCAATCAACAAGTCTGTCAGGCTGAAAACTCCCGCCTGGCTTCCGATCAAGTTGACTTCGGAAGATCCACGTTCCGTCACATACAAGGAAACATCGGTTCCGGAACTCACAATGGCGGTGTGATACCAGGTGCCGGTCGAGAGGGTACTCGTCGGGACGGAAATGGTTCCGTTGTCACCAAACAACTGGAACAAACCACCTGTTAGTTCAACCTGCCAGTCGTTCGGGCCGAGCGACGATATGAACGAAGAATTCCCTGGCTGGTCGAAGGAATCCGTTTTCCACCAGAACGAAACCGTGTTGGCACCAGCAGACGCATTCAGATCGGCTTCCAGGTACGAATTGGTTACGCCCGTTCCGGTTAAACGGACACTGAATCCATCGGCGTTCAAGGTCGGAGCCGTACCGCCGTTGTTCGTTATATTCGTAAGCGTGTTGTTGTTGCCCGATGAATCATTCAAAAGATCGCCATCGCCAAAATCGTAATGGGCAATCGCATCGGCGGGCGGCAAGGGAATTGCGGCAATTGCGTCATTCCCCTCGGCCAGCAGCGTGTTGAGAACGGAGAGGCTGGCTGATGAATCATAGACCGTAACCAACCCCATATCGGATTTGTAGGTCACATTTTCACCGCGGTTGATGCCAATGCGCAGGTCTCCTAGATTGAATACCGTATTCGTGCTGCCGACGAGGTTGACTTCCGTAGAGCCTGCCGGCGTGATGTAAAGCGATACATTGGTGGTGACGTCGGATATCTCGCTGTCAATCACCGTATGGTACCAGACCCCCGGCAAATAGGCTGCCGGACTTGCAATTATTCCGTTGTCTCCGTTGAGGCGGATTTTACCGGAAGCGCCGGATTCCAGCTGCCAGTCGCCAGCACCCGCAGTCGATGAAAGCAGCGAATCATTCGCGCCTTGCGAGGGCGTATCCGTTTGCCACCAGAATGAAACCGTGGAAGAACCGGCAATATTGAGGGTGGAACTTTTAAGGAAACTGGGCACCGAATCGTCGAAATGGGCACTGAACCCGTCGGCGTTGGTTGTGACATTTCCGGTGAGGGCCAGGTCATTCGCGTTTCCGGTAGAATCGTTGAGCAGGTTGCCATCGCCGAAATCGTAGATGGCCACGGGCGTTGCCGGGAGCCTCTCCTTTCCCGCAGCAAGCACGGAGTCGAGAGCCGCAACATCCAGCGCCTGAGTGTAGACCTGAACAAAGGCCATATCGGAGGCATAGGTCGAACTTTCCGCACGGTCAACGCCAATGCGCAGATCATCAAGGCTGAAAATTGCACTCGTGGTGCCGATCGGATTGACCGTCGTGGCGTTTGCTTCAGTCACATAAAAGGCAACATTGCTCGCGGTGGCAGAAATAACCGTGTGGTACCATGTATTGGCCAGATAGGGTGCGGGACTGGTGATCTGCCCATTGTCTCCGTTGAGACGGATTTGGCCGGACACACCGGATTCCAGTTGCCAGTCGCCAGCGCCTGCGGTCGATGAAAGCAACGAATCATTCGCGCCTTGCGAGGGCGTATCCGTTTGCCACCAGAACGAGACTGTGTATTCGCTGGTAATATTGAGGGTGGAGCTTTTCAGGAAACTAGGCACCGAATCGTCGAAATGGGCACTAAATGCATCGGCATTGGTTGTGACATTCCCGGTCAGAGCAAGCGTATTCCCGTTGCCGCTGGAATCATCGGTTAAATTTCCATCGCCGAAATCGTAGGTTGCCACGGGGACGGGTGGACCCGCGGCCAAACCCGGTCCGGCCAAAAACAGGGCATCGACATCGACACTGACATCGTCATAGATCTGAATATTGGCCACATCGCCTGCATACTGTTGGTTTACGCCGCGGTTGGCACCCACTTTCAATTCGATATTGTTGGGGTTGTAGGTAGCGTCCACGTTAAAGACCTGCGTTCCGATGCTCTGCGCGACATTGGTCGAGCCCTCAACCGTCACGAAGAGCTCGAATGTTTTGGTTGCGGCGGTATACTGGATAATGCTGTTGACCCACGCTCCATCTGCGCCC
>JAROAZ010000063.1 GCA_029432775.1 Pontiellaceae bacterium B12227
CTTCCTGGTTGAAGTGTCCGACGGCAATGGCGGAACCGGCAGTGCTACTCTGGAGATCACGGTTGCCAACGTCAACGATGCGCCGGTCTTCAGTTGGGATCCAATCATTGGAAACGACGCCACCGAAGACACGGTCTACACCGGAAGCATCTCCGGCAGCGCGACCGACGAGGACGGCGACAACCTGACCTACGCCAAAGTGAGTGGGCCGGCCTGGCTGAGCATGGCTTCTGACGGGACACTGGACGGCACACCGCTTAGCAGCAATGTGGGGACCAATGTATTCATGGTGGAAGTCTTCGACGGCAATGGCGGATTCGACAGTGCTTCTCTGGAGATCACGGTGGCGGCGCTTCCGGGACCGGGCATCCGGGTGACGGAATACTACCTGAGTACCGGTGACTTCAGCGGCACCACCGCGACCGTGACCCTTGACCAGGATCTGGCGGCCGACTACTACATCCTGATCCGCGGATCCAAAGCTGGTGATGCCCGCGGCTATCCGGACAACGACTATGCCCGTGTAACCGGTGTCCCGGGTGGCAAAGGCGACCTGCCGGCCTCCGGTGCAACCGACCAGATTACACTGGGCCGCTTCGTGGCCGATACCGACTGGGAAGGTGTCGTGACCGTGGTCGAGTGCGAAAACTCCGCCAGCGCGGACGGCTTCAAACTGGTCGATGCGGTTGAAACCCCGCTGACCGCGACGTCGGGCACCGACACCTCGGTCTCATGGACCGACCTGAGCCGCGTGGTTCTGTTCGGCGGGTACCGCGGCGGCGGCGCGGCCTTTACGGCGGCAACCGGCGAGCATAACCAGGGCGCGGGCGTCTATGTACGCCTGACTCCGAGCGGAACCGGCACCCTGAACTGGAGCCGCAACGCGGCTGGTGAAACACTCATCAATGCCGTGATGACCACCTTCGTGGTCGAGTGGGGCAGCGAATGGACGGTGCAGCATGCCAATGTATCCGGCGCAAGCGGAGGCAACGGTGCTGATGCGACCGGCGAATACACCACGGAAGCCATCAACGCGGTCAACCGTGACAACACGTGGGTCTGGGGAACCGGAACCTGTCAGGACGCGGGGATCGGTGACTGCGCCGAGGCCTGTCTGGTAACCCTCGGTGACGGCGTGAGCCAGCACGCCTCCGAAAGCACGGTGGCGGTCGGCTCTGAATACTCGGATGCGTATGACTTCGATGTCTATGCGCTGACCCATTCAGCGATCACGGTCGATCATCGCTTCAAAGCGGATGGCGATGCCGTCGGCCCTGATGTGGCGGTGACGGTGGATAACGCGGCAGCGGGCGCCCGCTTCGGCTGGGTCTACAACGGATGCAACGGAACCGGAAGCCATCATCCGCGCAGCCGCTTCTGGGCGCGCTACACCGCCGACGGCACGGTGACGGTCAGCCGCGGCTACGACGGACAGGCTTTCCCCGCCTGGGTGCAGGGCGTTGATTTCTCCGGCCTGAACCAGTAAAAGCAAAGTATGAACCGAACCAAATGCATAGGTGTGCCTCTGCTGGCCCTCGGGCTGGCAGGGGTGCTCTTTTGGGTTTTGCACAACCCCGGGCCGGTTGCCCGAGAGAGCCCCGCCGCCCCGCAACAAGAGAAGCGGCATTCGTTCGAACGGGCAGGAAAAGTTCCAGTCCGGGCTCCTGAACCGAAGAACATAGTTCGGGGCGCTCTCTCTGCGGTCGATCCGGAGCCATTTATGCTTCCGCCACTTTCACCCTTTGAGAACCGCTGTTCAACTAACGAGCTGATGGCGGTTCTGCCGCTGTGGATGCAGGAAGAAGCGGATGTGGATGCCTACGCCGATGAGCGCGTGGTGGCAGGCGTGCCGGTCACCCGGGTGCGCGGCCGCTATTCATGGCCGAACGGAAGCTTGATGGAGGTTGAGATTTCCGACCTGGGCGAAGATCCGACGGATCTTCTGCTGCGGTCGGTGGGTTATAACACCGCGCTGAGCAATATCGTGACGGAAGCGGGCTTTAAACTGCGTAATAATGAAACGAGTTCGCCAACAAACTTTGAGTACGACTATCAAAACGGGGCGGGCAGTCTGCAGGTGCTAGTGGCCGACCGGTTTTTGGTGGAGGTCCAGTTGGAGCTGCTCCTGCCGGAATCCTTCGAAGCTGTCATTGAACATCAGGTACCTATGGCCAAGCTGGAGGAAATAGCTGCGAGGGTTAGGAAGGACTCCGCAGAATAGTGCAGTGCCAGCTGGTCTGAGGCAGCTGAAGCAACTTGTGAAATACAATATCGGTGAAGTTTTTTGATTGCAATTCGGCCTATGCGAAAGTATATACGCAAATAGATATTTGGGAAAGGTGCCGATTCAGTTTCCGCAACACCGTAGGAGGATGTTACGGGTCGGCAGTCAGGTCAGTCGAAGCGGCGATCAATGGACACATCATGGATTCTTTTTAACAAGAGGAGATGCATCGTGAAGAGTAAATGGATGGAAACAAAGGCTTTTGCAGCTGTTGTTATTATGGCCTCGCTGGCAGCCAACGCAGCGCTGGTCGCTGAGTACGACATGACCGACGGCGATATGCTCAACGATTCAACGGGCAACGGTAATGTGTTGATCGAATATGATGCGACAAATACTGCAGGAGATGGAGGGGTGTCGCTCAATGCGGAGGGATATGCTTCCTTTACGGGTGCCGGTTATCTGGCGATCAATCGGGCGGATGTTCTGGAAACCGGAACGTTCACGGTCTCCTACTGGTGGCGTTCATCGAACCTTTTTGGCCAGGGCAACTTTCAGGGTCCGTCCTTCAGTACGGAGGCGGGTAACACTCAGGACTTTCAGTTCACCACCATCGGCAGCGGCGTCTCCGGCAACCTGGAAGTGCGTGATACCGCCCAGCTGATTAAAAGCGACACGGAACTCTATCCCGATAGCGTCTGGTACAACATGATCATCCAGTCGGCGGGCGGGGGGACGTTCGACATCTGGATCTCGGCAGAGGACGGAAGCCTGACCCAGGTGGGCGACGACGTGGCCGCCTCCAATGGCGGGTTGGTACTGGAGGATTTTATCTTCGGCGCCAACCGGGCCAAAAACTATTTCGGAACCTTCGATCTGGCCAACGTGAAGGTTTATGACGACGCAACCGTCGGAGCTGCAAGCCTGCTTGCGGAGGGGCCCATGCTTGTTCCGCCACCGCCGACACCGGACCCAATTGCTGTTTATGACTTTGGGGACGGAGATCTGTTGAACGATTCCAGCGGTAATGGATATGCATTAACCGGACCGTCTGGAACGACGGCGAGCGTGACAACCAATGATGACGAATTCAGCGCTCATTTCGACGGACTCACCGGATCCAGTTATCTCATGGCTGATCTCAGTGCCGACAATTCCCGTCTGGATGCCTTTACGGTCTCTTTCTGGTGGAAAACGGATGCGTTGGACCAAGACACGTCCACATCCCTGATGTC
>JAROAZ010000064.1 GCA_029432775.1 Pontiellaceae bacterium B12227
TGATACGGGAGATAATTCTATCCGTAATCATGGCATTGATCTTTTCATAGGCGCTCATCGGCCATCTCCTTATGTAGTAGTAAAAAAGACCACCCGATTGGATGGCCTTGGTTAGTCAGTTAGTGCGGCTTCGGCATCAACGATGTAGAGCCAATCATCCAGTAGCTCCTGTATGCTCGTTACATCCGCATCAACTAGGTCAGCCACCACAGCCAGTGCTTGCGGATCTACCTCAATGGCCGGCTCATCGCAGTACTGTAGAAGTCCCAGCAGATGCATCAAAGCGATGGATCTGTCGGCACGCTTACTGAGTTGCTTTCGCATCTCAACGTAGCGTTGCAGGTCATCAGGATGGATCATCATGCCGTTACGAAGCTCCACAATTTCACCCAAATTCATCATCTACCTCCTTCCGTTAACAGCAATGGCTGTGCAGCCAACACCTGCTTCATTTGTCTATAGCCCACATAGGCTTTCACACCCGTGAAAACGCCTAGACCGACTCCGAACAGAGCGGTAACAACTCCGGCACCAAGCAAGGCATAACCGGCGCCGCAGACCACAGCTCCAGCACCCACCATGCGTACACCAAGTTTCATTCCGTCTTTATATTGTCCGTCCTGTAGAGCCGACTCCGCTACATAGCCAAGCAGTATGGCCCCAACGCCCAAGCCGACGATCCACTGTCCTGCCAGAATCAGGAACGGGGATGCCACAATACCTGCGGCACCTATGCCGATGGAGCCGACCGAGGACAGCACAGGGTGATTCTGGATCGTTCCCCTTGCGGCCCCAAGGGCCGACATCACCCGTCGGGTGCCAGCGGAACGGGAGGGAATCACACTAGACCCACCACCCAGCATTGCTCCTTTCATCAGCGTCTTCCCACAATGACAACAGTAGACCGCCTGACGCCACTGCTCTCGACCGATCTCCACTCCGCACCATGAGCAGTACATGTCAGTACTCCTCGGGCAGAAGCAGAGTAGTAGCTGACCTGTTGCTCTCTGTGATGACCCAGATCTTCACGCCATCACTGAGCCGGTAGGCCGACAAGATTCGTAGATCATCCGCTACTGCTTCATCGTTAGCGGCTTTGTCTTCGTCGCATAACTGAGAGCCCCAGTCACCAAGAGCATGTCGGACAAGGAATTCGCTGGCTTTCTGGCCGGCGTTCTCCAATGCCTGTAATGCTCCTGGGGTTGCAACGATCTGTCCCAAAGAAAAAAGCCGAGTCGCTGAGACCCGGCCTTCGCCTGTTTGTGTTTCCATTTTATTCTCCTTGGTTGTCTTGTATCCATAGGTCGTACTCGTGTTCTGCATCCACCTTCTGCCAATCCCAGCCATACGTGGTGTTCACGATGGCAATTTGGGCATCGACGCTTTCTGTGTCTTCATACAAGTAGGCCCGTGTAATCCGGTCTACCAATTCAGTATCAGGCCCGCCTCCCACGAACTTTCCGTCCGGTGTTTTTATGACTACTTTGCTCATTGGTTTCTCCTATTGGAAGTGACACAGCCCGGACTCACGTAGAGACAGGGCGGTGTTACCGATTACGATATGATCCAACACCTTGATGCCCATGATCTCGCCGGCACTGATGAGCTGACGTGTGATCTTTATATCCTCTGAACTAGGCGTGCTGTCCCCGGATGGATGATTATGAGCCAGTATCGTGGTAGATGCTCCCGACTGGATCAGCGCACGAAACACCTCTCGGGGATGCACAAGCGCACTCGAAACCGTACCCAACGACACGAGATGCTTTTCGATCACTTTGTTTTTCGCATTCAGCGCAATGACAACGAAACACTCTTGAGCCGCTGACTTCAGTTCGCTCAAGTACGCTTCTACATGCTCGGGCGTGGTTAGTAGTGTTCCGTCATATGCGGCTTCTTTCACCGCAAGTTCTGTCTGTAGCTGTAATACCATTGTGTTTCTCCTTCGTTGTTGATGTGATTATTCTTTGAGGGCTAACAAAATTGAGGTTGTGAAGTGGCTGGGAAGATGTGTTTTTGCACTTCGATGTCTGCTTAGTGCGTCCCTATAGATGCATGGAGCTGCATTCTCAAATAGTTGATGCACTACTATCGTGGTTATTGGGGATTAAGGGATGCCCTTTGTGAATCTACGATTCGTGTGGATCGAAGATCCTCTTAGGGCATCCGCTTAGCCCCCGCATGTGCGAATATAGAACACAGCATAACTACACGTTTAAGCGGCCTTGGCAGGAAGTACGCCCCGACAATACTCTTCGCAGGTACCTTTGAAGCCGCAATCGGAGCATGCAAAGCTATCCCGGCTCGGATAGAACAACTCCTTCTCCACGATAGTCTCAGCTTTCGCCGCCAACATACCCAGCAGCTTCCAGTCGTCTTCGTTGCGTGACGTTACATGGGACTCAAACACCGGCGTTTTATTTTTAACAGCTATATCAAAACGCACATCGGGATTAACTCCATGCTTCTGCCAGTACGCCAGAGAATACGCCGTTGCCTGTAATGACTTATCGGCTTTGTTCTTGGCCCAACGGGTGGCGCTTGTTTTCCAGTCAATGACTAAGGGCTGATCATCCTTTTGCACTACCAGATCGAATTCACCCACCAGAGGCTTACTTAAGAACCGTCCATCGTAGATCAGCGGTACGCAGAATACTTCAGAGACCTGTAGAACCTTCTCGGTGTCGTCGATGTTATTCCACGCAACCTCGATCAATCCACGTCCCTGCTGCTCTATGCCATCTGCATCAAGCTTACCGAACTTGATCGGCTCCTCTTGGGAAGATCTACGCCAGTCTTCCGTATACAGCTCTTTGGCTTCATCCAATGTCATAGGGAACTCCAGCTTCCTAGATAGATACACCTGATCCAGGGTTCTGTGGTAGACACACCCCGCAACGAGATTGACCGACGTATGCGTGGGCTTCAGCTTTGCTATCTTCTGGAAGTACCATTGAAGGCTGCATATGTTCAGCAGGCTGTTAAGCGAGCTGAAACTCCAGTGCGGTCGCTTTCTTAATTCAGATAGGGTCATTTGATTCTCCTGTTGTAGACACAAAGAAGCCCCGCCATGCACTACACACGACGGGGCTTACCTTCGGTCTTGATTTCTGTTTCTACGCAG
>JAROAZ010000065.1 GCA_029432775.1 Pontiellaceae bacterium B12227
TGGGATTCGATGGTGACGGCATCTGTGTTTGGGTGGATTACCCTGACGGCATGAGGTCGTATCCAAAACGGTCTGAGGCGACTCAAGCCATAATCTGTTACACGGGGAGCCAATGACGGCTCCCTTCATTCTCAACCAAGGAGATACAAAATGAGTAAACCGAATGAATACGTTCGAGCCTGTCTAGATCGGCTTGTGCCGGAATTGGTGGGATTGACCATCAAATCTGGAGCAGTGGACGAGTCTGGGGAATTCTGGGGTTTTGTGGCTGAAGGTCAACGTGGGCAGAAGACTGTCAAGAAGGTGGTCTTTGTGAACTGCGACCCTGAAGGCAATGGGCCTGGGTTTCTTGAGATTGAGGACGGCTAAAGTCCAGCCTCATCAAGTAGCTCCGAAGGCCTGCACTTGAAAGTATCGGCAAACCTCACCAGCGTTTCAATGGTGAGGTTTTGCTCCCCACGTTCGATCTTGCCGACGTAGTTGCGGTGGACACCAACCAGCTCTGCCAGATATTCCTGGCTAACTTCCAGCTCCAACCGTCTTTCACGGACGGCTGATCCGAGTTTCTGCTGAGGTGTTTGTTTTCTACGTGCGCTCACGAAGAAAGCTCACCACTATCGTGTTCTTTTATCTACACACGATAGTAGTGTATATGTTAAGTCTTTTGCTCCTGAGTGGGAGCTGTTGCTGGCCGCTCAGGAGAGTGGCTGTGTCTAATAACTGTTAACCCGAAGGGGAAAGAATATGAAACATTTCAACTACTTAGCGATATCCATCGTCATCATAACCAACTCTTTATCCTTTGCTCAGGAGTCTCTTGATAGTGTTTTTGGCGACCTAGACAAGGCTAAGAAAGCAAGTTCTTCTAACGCAAAGACCTCGTATGCCCAGCGAATAAAAAAATTCGATGGTGGTAGTAAAGAGTTTTATAATGAGCGTGAACATGAGGTGCGTATAAGTGCAATTAGAAAGGTGATTGCATCAGAAAGAGGAGATGATAAACCTCTTGAAATCAAATCAAATAAAGTCTCTATCGGAAATTTCTTTCAGAGTGGTGGACCTGTTGAGTTAAGTGAGCAGGTGATGAAGGAACTAGTTGCAGGCTACCATGTTCAAGGAAATGAGGGCGTTTTCTACACCATTCAAGGTAAGGTTAAGGGCCATGGCACGCAACGCCCTTTCGCTCCAGGAATTGTCACTGGTACTGGCAATCCATACTATCAAACAGCAATGGAACCATTCATGCGTTATGTCATTGATGGTCGGAGGTCCATTGCCCGTAAATTCTTTGCCGCACAAGAAGAAAAACATGCATGGCTGAAAGATATTGCGGGTAAATACTATTTTGATGGGGAACCAAGCTCTACGAGCGACTATGTCGAAATCAAAACTTCGGATGGAACATGCTTAATCCAGAGCATGACGGAGAAAAGATCGGCATATGAAACCAAGATTTCCCGTCGTCAGGTACTAGGTTTTGGCGGGGTTTCATCCAACCATAAAATCAATGTGATCGAGTTCAGAACCTCAAACAAGGTACCACAGTTCATGTGGCAAGTAATTGATGTTTTGAGCCAACCTGTGTTGCGCAATGGATGGACGCATCCTGAGTTGAAAGAGATGGTTTTTTCCGAAGACTTTCTGGCACTGGAGATTGATGGAGTTCGGTATGTGAACAAAGAAAGACAAGCTCTCATCGCAAAACAGCAACAGGAGGAAGAAAAGGCTGAAAGAGCTATTGAATTGCGGCAAAGGGTGGAGCATAACAGGCAGAAATTTGCTGAGTTGAAGAAAGCAGCTCCAGAGTTGATCGAGAGGTGTAAGAAGGAGGCTGCCAAGAAAGGTGAGTTCTGTATTAAAGGTCTATCCCTTGGCATGGCTTCAGCAGATGCAGCGGCTATCTTCGGTTATTATGATGACAGAATTGTTACGCCGAAGAAGCCAAAGGATGAGGAGCTTTTCGTGGTTCATTGGACTGGAGTAATTACATCATCTGGACCCTGTGAAGATATTGTACTCGATGCGTCTGGAAAGATAAAATGCATATACCTTCCCTGGGAGTTGGTAGATAAGCTGTTTAATTCATCTTCTGCCACGGCTGCTCAATTTGCACAAGCCTTTGTCAATCACTATGGCACCTTTGTGCCTACCCTAGAGGTGGATAAAGATTGTTGGTATTATCGAGACCTAAAACAGGGGTTTGAAGTAAGGTTGTGGCGTACCAAAGCAATTACTCTGACCCGTATAACCAAATCTTCTGAATTCAACTTTGATTAAAAGGAGTGCGGAGATATGAAAATGAGTCCTTCTTGTATGCTGGTACTCGGATGGGTGGTTTGTCCTATAGTATCCGCTCAGATCATAAGGAGCACCAACTCTGCGCTGGTAGCAAAGCAACCCACCAACACTATATCTACTACCCAAAGGCAAACGCTGTTTTCTTCGGATAACACGTTTACCGGATCGGTGGTGGTGCAGACAAATTCATGGACGTTCTACGACAATCAGAACACCATGAAAGGATCTGTGAAGCAGGTAGGTGGATCAACGTTCGTTTATGACGGACAAAATCAGCATCAAGGCCAGCTTTCGAAAATGGGTAGTGAAACCATGCTCTTTGATAACATGAATGCCTTAGAGCTTCGTGCGGTAAAGCATGGTGATACGACCTACTACTATGACAGTATGAATGCCTTGAAGTACCGAACGGTGAAGATGGGCAACACCCTGAATATCTTCGGCCCAATGAATGAGTTTCTTGGGTCGAAGGTTTGTCAGTAGCGTTCAACATCGTCATCCTCAACCCCGGAGCCTCTTGGGGCTCCTTTTTTAATCATAAGGAGAATGAAATGAAGTACACAATAGTGACTCTGCTGACGGGGTTGATGTTTGGCTCTGCAGCAATAGCCTCGGACCTGCCTGACTTTCCATTCGTACATGCAACGGGGACAGCGATCACAAATGTTGCACCCGATAAGGCTACAATCACACTGACTATAAATCATTATAA
>JAROAZ010000066.1 GCA_029432775.1 Pontiellaceae bacterium B12227
AGTGGCTTTAACTGCTGTAATGCGAAAATTAATCATTGCGGCAAATTCAGCTGTTAAAAATCCTGATTTTTCTGTTGTCGTTTAACACCGTTGCTTTGTGGTTAAAAACCGCTACTCATGCAATATCCGGGTTAGTGTCTATCTGCAATCAGTTTGGCCACCGCTTTAGTAGGGATACGTACGGTACCGCGAATCCGCCGTTTCGGCAGAACACCGTCCCGCAGGCATCGATCAACTGTAGGGATCGATACTTTCAGCGCCTCCGCAGCCTCCCTTCTCGTAAGTAGCGTTTCGACTTCAACCTGCTCTTTTTCCCGACCAATGGCCGTCAACAACCGCTCAGCGGTTAAACCCGGGCAGTACGGCGCAAGCATGGCGGTCACGCCGGTCACAATATTTTCTGGAATCTGATTGTTCATTTTTTGTTTCCTTCGAGAAGGGCTAATCAGGAGCGCCTGCGCATCGAGCAACATTACAACATCTCCTTATTAATAGATCGGAAATCAAGCGGACGGGACAACTACTGATAAGATCCGGCACGAACGGATCAACAGAAACACCTTCAGGAATTGACACGGAAAATCAAACAGCAACCTCCACCCCGACCTAAAACCGGCTGAATTCTGTAACAAAACATACGTGCATTTTGTTACAAAATAGTTCATACGAATTATATGCAATCCATTGAAAACAAGATTATTAACAGAATATACGGAAACGGAAGGGGTTGGACCTTTTCCAAGAAGGACTTCCTGGACCTTGCCGATGACGGCGCCATCCGTCTGGCCCTGATGCGCCTGACCGACCGCGGAACCATCCGCCGTGTCCTGCGCGGAATCTACGATTATCCCCGTTTCAGCGATCTGCTGCAGGAAACCATGGGGCCCGATTTCGACCAGGTTGCCCATGCCCTCGCCCGCAAATCCGGATGGCGCATTCAGGCCTCCGGCAATACGGCGCTGAACCTTCTGGGTATCTCGACCCAGATCCCTGCACAAGCATTTTATCTTTCTGACGGGCCGTCAAAAACCTACGAGATCGGCAAACGGACCCTGCACTTCAAAAAAGCCGCCCTGAAGGAATCGGGATTCAAACACTCCGAAAGCGAGTTGCTGGTTCAGGCCCTCAAGGAACTGGGGCGCGAAAGAGCAGATGCCGCCTTGCGCGAAAAATTGCAGCAGGCCATTCCGGCAGGCGACTGGCCCAAATTGGTCCGGGACACCAAATCAGCCTCGGCCTGGATTCATGAGATCATTCGCGAAATCGCCGAGGAGGCCACAGCATGAAAAAGGTAGCCGCATTATCGGCCGATCAACGCCATGAACTTTTTGCCCTTACCGCGGAACGCCTCGGCATGGGATCTCCCGCCATCGTTGAAAAGGATTTCTGGGTCTGCTGGGCCCTGAAACAGATCTTCTCGCATCCCGGCCTGAAAGACAAAATGCTCTTCAAGGGAGGGACAAGCCTGTCGAAGGTATTTGGACTGATCGACCGGTTTTCAGAAGACATCGATCTCATATTGGACTGGCGGCTGGTTACCAACGAGAATCCCTTGGAGAAGCGTTCAAATACCAAGCAGGCCAAACTCAATGCTGAAATCAACGAGAAGGCCCGGGAATTCATTGCCGGAATCCTCCTTCGCGAGCTTGACGATGCCCTCGGCCAGCACTGCACAATCGAAATCGGTAACGAAGCAGAGGATCAGGGGCACGTCGTCAACATCCACTATCCGGAGACCGCCGAACGGGGTTATCTGCGGCCCTGCATCCGGCTGGAGATCGGCCCGCTGGCCTCATGGTTACCGCATGCCGAGTACACCGTGCGCCCCTATGCCGCAGAAGAATTTCCCGCCCAGTTTGACGACATGACGTGTCCCGTCCGGGTAATCGAAGCCAAACGCACCTTCTGGGAAAAGGCCACAATTCTGCATCACGAGGCGCATCGCCCGGAAGGAACCCCGGTTCCCTCCCGCTATTCCCGCCACTACTACGACCTGCACTTGATGAGTCAAGCGCCAGTAAAACAGGAAGCCCTTAGCGATCTGGAGCTGCTGCGCGAAGTCGTGGATTTCAAGATCCGGTTCTACCCGCGCGGGTGGGCCCACTACGATCTGGCCAAGCCCGGAACACTCCGGCTTGTTCCACCGGAACGGATACTTTCTGAGATCCGCAAGGACTACGCTTCAATGCAGGAAATGATTTTTGGCAAGCGCCCATCCTTCGACGAAATTATTGAAGGTCTTTCCCGGCTCGAACAGGAGATCAACGCCGATTGATCCTATCGTGTTTCAAAACGTAGCACCCCTCTGTTAATATCAGGGGAAAACAGAGGGTATGATTGAGTTCATAGGATTGCAGATCCCCTGCTAAGTGCAGGGAAATGCAGGGGCGCGGAGCGCACGCGCAGCGCTGGAAGGGGGGTCCCTTTGGGGGGAAACCGAAGGAAGCCTTTGGCTTCCGGTTAACCGTTATTGGTTTGGAGTTGATGGCAAACTTCCAATGATTGGAAGTTTTTGGAAGGGGGCCCGGGGGAAACCTTTTGTGCCACTCCCGATGGTCGTTGCTTCGCCTTCGGGAAGCCTCACTGCGCAAGCTTGTGTCCAATGGTTGGAAATCTCCGGTGCAAAAGAATGTTGCCACTCCCGTTGGTCGTTGCTTCGCATTCGCGAAGCCTCACTGCGCAAGCTTGTGTCCAATGGTTGGAAGTATTGAAACGAAATGAAACGTTGTTTGGGGCCCCACATCCCCCTTCCCCCCTCTCCCCTTGAAAAGTTCCAATGTCTGGAAGTCCCACTTGCCCCGCAGGGTAGCCGCAGGGCGGCCGTTCCGGAGCGCGATAAATAAAAAATCCGAGCGCGAGGAGCCCCGGTTCCCGGGCGGGGGCCTGGGGCGCGGACAGCGAGCTTGCGAGATGGACGCGCCATGGCCGGGTGGGCGGGGGATGCGGTGGGTGTAGGCGTAAGCCGAAACCACGCGACCACGGCCGCCCCGCCCGACCGC
>JAROAZ010000067.1 GCA_029432775.1 Pontiellaceae bacterium B12227
GATTCCCACATGAGCTATGACCTGGATAATGCCACTGCGGCCTTCATGTATACCCTGCTGTCCGGGCGCTGTCCGGTCGTCGCAGAGCCGGCTGACGTCGGTTCTGCGGAATGGATGCAATGGCTGGGTCACAAGGTTGGTTACGAAACGGCCTGGCAGATGTCTCAGCTCACTACCCGCGTGCCGGGCCTGCGTATCCTGCCCTCCAACGCGTTGGTCACGACCCTGTCGCCGGGCTCCACGGAAACCTTAACCGTCCAGTTCATGTATCCGCCCCAAGCGGATGTGACGGTCACCGTTAACAGCTCGAGTGCGACCGCAGCGATCGTCGGCCCCCAAACGCTGACCTTTACTCCCGAAAACTACAACCTTCCCCGTCAGATCAGTCTGACCGCACTTCCCGGTGCCGCCGGATCGGAAGAGGTGAATGTGGTCTTCTCTACCCAATCTGACGACGAGGTATTTGACAACCTCAGCGATTCATGGGGATACACGGTCACACGCAACAGCCCGGTTACCGTGACCCGGGTGGATGACGGCGTGGTCGACATCCCGGTGGTCCAATATACCCCGGTGGACATTCCGATTGACGTCGTCGGTGCCACTTCGGGAAATACCCTCTTAACCTATCCAGCACACGGTACTGTGGCCTGGGTGGGGGATGGAACCCTTCGATACACACCTTCTTCCGGTTATCTGGGGGCGGATCAGATTCTGTATGCGACCACCATCGGAAATACCCAAACGGTGGGCCGTATAGACCTGACCGTTGAATTGCAGGAAGGGCAGGTGGATGTGCTGGCCACGGATGCCTCAGCTGCCGAGGAGGGTTTGGATACCGGGACGTTTACGATCAGCCGGGCGGGAGATACCGGCAGTGCATTGGATGTTCATTTCACCCTGGGGGGGACGGCCGATTCTGCAACGGATTATGTTCTGTCTGAGACCAGCCCGGTCACCATACCGGCAGGCCAGAGCTCCATTACGATTACCTTGACCCCGGTAGACGACACGGTGTTCGCAGAAGATGATGATTACGCGCGTTTGATTCTTACAAGTGGTTTGGGCTATCCAGTGGGTTCCGCCTCAGCGGATATTACCATTTTGGATAATGACAACAATGCCCCGGTGGCGAATGCCGGCCCTGATCAACAAGCGGCGTTCCCGGCTGAAGTGGCGACCGGGGATCCGGTTGTCGCCCCTTACTTCGAATGGGACGCCCCTTCCGGATCGCTTGAGGCGGAGAGATGGTCGTCCACCACATCTAACACCTACGATTGGGTATTTGATACTGCAACCGTTCCACTCAGCGTGTGGGATTCCCGGTTCAAGATCATCAGCGGTGCTTATGCATTCCCATCTGCAAAAGACGGGAGCAGTGCATCTTTTGACAGCGTTAACACGAGTTCCGAGGAGCCAGCCACTTTCGAGATGATCCTGGATATCGATGGTTTGACCGGGAGCATCTTCGAAACCGGCGGAAACGGGCTGGGGCTGCAGATCGACGTGAATGCCGGTGCGTTGCGTGGAACGGTAATGAATGGGGGCGGCAATACGGCCCGTGCATCGTACACCTTGGCTGCGGCAGACCTGGAACGGTATCTACACATCGTCTTCACGGTCGATCATGTGAACGATATCGTCGATCTGTATGTGGATGGGGAGCTGAAGGATTCACAAGCATGGACCAACAGCGACGACTGGGCGGGGGGGGATGCGGGATCTCTCGGATCAACCTCCGGCACGGTGCCCCCCGGTGGAGCGCCCGATGATTTTGAAGGCAAAATTGCCCTGTTCCGCTTCTACAAAAACAAGGCCTTCTCGGCCGCTGAAGTTGCTGCCAACTTTGATGCGCTGACCGCTCTGCCTGGGGCGTTTGATATCCTGGATGGCTCAGGCAGCAATGATCCGGACGGCCAGCCCTTAACGTACTTATGGGAAGTCGTTTCGGGGCCGGGAACGGTCAGGTTCAATGATCCTACGCTGGCAGCTCCATCCGTTCTTTTTTCAGAAATCGGAACCTATGTGCTGCAGCTTACGGTCGACGACGGCAGGGAGCAGGCCACCGACCAGATTACAATACAGGTGGATCTCGAAACCGCTGGAAACGGACCCGAGTTGAGCATCGGCGGGGGGATTCCGCCGATAGTCCAGTGGGATGCCGTCCCCGGGAAGACCTATCGGGTGTGGTTTAAAACCAACCTGCTAGATTCGTCATGGATAGATCTCGGCCCCGCTGCCGGCAGTGCTGACTTCCCGGCGAATATGGACGCAGGTTTTATCTTCGTCGAGGAGCTTCCATAGGGGAGGGGTGCAGCGTGTGTCCTTAATACTTGGATATGGGCTGTAAGGCCAAACGGGGTCGCATTGAAGCGGGCCCGTTCGATCGACATTCGGGACATGTTATCGCCAGCTCTTTGGGGACTTTTCCAAAAATAACGGGGGATTCAATGGATTCGGGACGGGAAGTGGCCCGGTTGCATTGAGTTTTCATTTAAAAATACTCGCGGCCGGGGGTATGCGTCACTTCAATCAAGCTGTATCCCGCAGAACAAGTTGAACTCCCATGGTCAAAACTAACGACACATGTTTCATATGCGTGTTGCGCAGCGAGTTTGTTACGTTTCTGGGGTATCGGGAAAACTATTTGTTTGCGAAACTTTTTTCGCAGAAATATATTATTCCCATGCAAAAAATCAAAAAAGCAATTGGCAACGGGGGCAGGAAGACAATCACGCTCGTCGATATCGGCCGCGAGGCAGGAGTGAGCGGGTCGA
>JAROAZ010000068.1 GCA_029432775.1 Pontiellaceae bacterium B12227
TCGACCCGCTCACTCCTGCCTCGCGGCCGATATCGACGAGCGTGATTGTCTTCCTGCCCCCGTTGCCAATTGCTTTTTTGATTTTTTTCATGGGAATAATATATTTCTGCGAAAAAAGTTTCGCAAACAAATAGTTTTCCCGATACGCCAGAAACGTAACAAACTCGCTGCGCAACACGCATATGAAACATATGTCGTTAGTTTTGACCATGGGAGTTCAACTCGTTCTGCGGGATACCCGCTTGATTAAAGTGACGCATACCCCCGGCCGCGAGTATTTTAAATGAAAACTCAACACAGCCGGGGCACTTCCCGTCCCGAATCCATTGAATCCCCCGTTATTTTTGGAAAAGTCCCCGAAGAGCTGGCGATAACATGGCCCGAATGTCGATCGAACGGGCCCGCTTCAATGCGACCCCGTTTGGCCTTACAGCCCATATCGAAACATTAAGGACACACGTTGCACCCCTCCCTTATGGACGCTCCTCGACGAAGATAAAACCTGCGTCCATATTCGCCGGAAATTCAAAACTTCCGGCCGCGGTGCCGAGATCTATCCATGACGAATCGAGCAGGTTGGTTTTAAACCACACCCGATAGGTCTTGCCGGGGACGGCATCCCACTGGACTACCGGCGGAATCCCCCCGACGATGCTCAACTCGGGTGCGTTTTCAGCGGTTTCGAGATCCACCTGTATCGTCACCTGGTCGGTGGCCTGCTCCCTGCCGTCGTCAACTGTAAGCTGCAGCACATAGGTGCCGGTCTCTGAAAACAGAACCGATGGCGTTTCCAGCGTAGGGTCATCAAATCTGACCGTCCCCGGACCCGAAATGAATTCCCATAAGTACGTTAAGGTTTGGCCGTCCTGATCACTACTGCCTGAGCCGTCCAGGGTATCCAGCGCCCCGGGCAGAGCGGTCAGCGCATCAAAGTTGGCCGCAACTTCACCGGCCGAGAAGGCCTTGTTTTTGTAGAAGCGGAACAGGGCAATTTTGCCTTCAAAATCAGCGGTCGCTCCACCGGGGGGCACCGTGCCGGAGGTTGATCCGAGAGATCCCGCATCCCCCCCCGACCAGTCCTCGCTGTTGGTCCATGCTTGTGAATCCTTCAGCTCCCCATCCACATACAGATGGACGACATCGTTCACATGATCGACCGTAAAGACCATGTGCAGATAGCGTTCCAGGTCCACCGCAGCCAAGGTGTACGATGCACGGGCCGTATTGCCGCCCCCATTCATCACCGTTCCACGCAACGCACCGGCATTCACATCGATCTGCAACCCCAGCCCGTTTCCGCCGGTTTCGAAAATGCTCCCGGTCAAACCATCGATATCCAGGATCATCTCAAAGGTGGCAGGCTCCTCGGAACTCGTGCTCACGCTGTCAAAAGATGCAGTACTCCCGTCTTTGGCAGAGGGGAAGGCGTAGGCACCGGTGAGGATCCTGAACCGGGAATCCCAGATATTAAGTGGAACGGTCGGAACATCAAACACCCAATCGTAGGTGTTAGATGTAGTGGACGACCATCTCTCCGCCTCAAGCGATCCGGAAGGGGCGTCCCACTCGAAGTAGGGGGCGACGACCGGATCCCCGGTCGCCACTTCAGCCGGGAACGCCGCTTGTTGATCAGGGCCGGCATTCGCAATCGGGGCATTATTGTCATTATCCAAAATGGTAATATCCGCTGAGGCGGAACCCACTGGATAGCCCAAATCAGGTGTAAGAACCAAACGCGCGTAATCATCATCTTCTGCGAACACATTGTCGTCTACCGGGGTCAAGGTAATCGTGATGGAGCTCTGGCCTGCCGGTATGGTGACCGGGCTGGTCTCGGACAGAACATAATCCGTTGCAGGATCGGCCGTCCCCCCCAGGGTAAAGTAAACATCCGATGCGATGCTGGTATCTCCCGCCCGGCTGATCGTAAACGTCCCGGTGTCCAAACCTTCCTCGGCAGCTGAGGCATCCGTGGCCAGTACATCTATCTGCCCTTCCTGCAATTCAACGGTCAGGTCTATACGGCCCACGGTTTGGGTAGTGCCGATGGTGGTCACATAGAGAATCTGATCCGCTCCCAAATATCCGCCAGAAGGGGTGTATCGAAGGGTCCCATCCCCTACCCAGGTCACGCTGCCGTGTGCTGGATCGGTTAAGAGCGTATTTTCCGAAGTGGCACCGACGACGTCAACCAGAATGTCCACCGGGGTATATTGGACCACCGGGATGTCGACCACGCCGTTATCCACCCGGGTCACCGTAACCGGGCTGTTGCGTGTGACCGTGTATCCCCATGAATCGCCGAGGTTATCAAACACCTCGTCATCAGATTGAGTGGAGAAAACCACATTCACCTCTTCCGACCCGGCCGCACCAGGGAGTGCGGTCAGACTGATCTGACGGGGAAGGTTGTAATTTTCGGGCGTAAAGGTGAGCGTTTGGGGGCCGACAATCGCCGCGGTCGCACTCGAGCTGGCAACGGTGACCGTCACATCCGCCTGGGGCGGATACATGAACTGGACGGTTAAGGTTTCCGTGGAGCCCGGCGACAGGGTCGTGACCAACGCGTTGGAGGGCAGAATACGCAGGCCCGGCACACGGGTGGTGAGCTGAGACATCTGCCAGGCCGTTTCGTATCCAACCTTGTGACCCAGCCATTGCATCCATTCCGCGGAACCAACCTCAGCCGGCTCTGCGACGACCGGACAGCGCCCGGACAGCAGGGTATACATGAAGGCCGCAGTGGCATTATCCAGGTCATAGCTCATGTGGGAATC
>JAROAZ010000069.1 GCA_029432775.1 Pontiellaceae bacterium B12227
AAAAAAAACCGAAGCCGAAACTGCGTCAGCGTATTGTGGTGCAGCCCAGGATTAACCTATCCATGCCCGATATCAGGATGCCGGAGGTTGCCGGTGTGAAGGGCGGGATGGGTGCCGGTTCGGGCGACGGGCTGGGCGGGGCAGGGGGCATTGGGTTTTCGATGCCGGAAATCGAAGTGTTCGGTATCAAGGGAAAGGGCGAAAAGGTTTTCATCATTTTGGATTCCACGCCGTGGATCATGTACGACGAACTCGGGGGTATTCCAGCCTATACCCTCATCAAGGATGAACTGGTGCGGATCCTTGGGGGGCTTAACCCGACGGTGCTTTTCAATGTGGCGGTGTATGGCCAGGGAACCGGAACCTACATCCTCTTTCCGAAACTGGTTCCCGCCACCTCCTCGAATGTGGGCGCGGTGGAGGCGTGGTTGAAGCCGCTCAATGCGGTTAAAGCGGGCGGGTATGGAACCAATACATTGGGGCCGGGCGGCAACAAGGTGGAGCAGGATCTTGTGGTTGAACCGCTGCAGAATGTAAACCACTGGAGCGAGCCGCTGATGCTTGCCATGCGGCACCAGGTGGACTCCGTTTTCCTGCTTGCGAGCGGGTGGGGACATATTTTCCATAAAGAATCCATGGCCAAGACCTGGGACGCGTCGAAGATGGCCAGGTACGAGGAGATTAAAAGGAAGGCCAGCAAAAAGCTTGCAGAGGAAAACGAGAAGCGCAAGGCCGCCGGCCAGCCTGAACGTGTGCTGGTGGGTGCTTCCATCATCAATGAGTATTTCCCGGGTACCGAGCATCCGCCGCAGCCGGAACTCCATTGGTATTCCCCGAAAGAAATCGCCCAGGCGTGCATTGCCATGCGCCAGGCTGCCGCGCCCGGCATGCCGACGAAAAGCGGCCTGCGAAAAAGGGGCAGCAGGGCCAAGGATGGTTTTTCCTTCAACGTGGTGCAATTTGTTGCCGAGCAGAACGGCAGGGAAGAAGAGCGTTTCAAGGAGTTGGGCAGCATGCTCGACGGTGAATACCGCTCGCTTCCCGGCCTGGAGGCGATCAAGGGCTATTTGAATTCCTCGGAGGAGAGTAAATGAAAAAGGGTCGACAAAAGCGGGCTGCAACCATTTTGAAAGGCGCACCGAGCGGATTGTTAATCAGCCTGCTGGTTCACATCGCTGCTTTCATGCTGGCTGGCCTGCTGGTGGTTTTCACGGTGGTAAAGAAGGAGGAGAAAAAGTTCGTTCCGCCCAAGCCGGTCGACCGCCCGAAAATGAAGCTCAAGAAGCCGAAGGTCAAGGTCAAGAAAACCGCGAAGCCCAAATCGACTACACGCATCGTAACCAAGGTCAAACGAGCCAGTATGCCGGATATCCAGCTGCCTGAAATGAGCGGCATGGGCGAGGCGCTCGGCGGAGGCGTTGGAGGTTTCGATATCATGCCCGATCTGGACGAGGTCACCATCTTTGGTTCCGGCCAAAGCATTGGGAGTGATTTTGTGGGCACGTTCTACGATTTTAAAAGGGACCGCAGCGCCCGTCCGGTCCCGATGACCGACATTCAATTTGTGGACGAGGTGATTAAATTTACAAAGGGAGGGTGGAAACAATCGAAAATCGCTCGTTTCTACCGTTCTCCCAAGCAACTCTACGCCACCAGCATTATGGTGCCTCCGGTTCGCTCGGCCGTTGCCCCAGCCGCATTTGGCGAGGCCGATACGGTCGGTTACGCATGGATGGTGCATTACAAGGGACAGTTGGTGTACCCGGAGGACATCAAGTTCAGGTTCTGGGGACACGGCGACGATGTGATGGTGGTGCGGGTTAATGGCAAAGTTGTGCTCAACGCCAGCTGGCCGGACGACAACCGCGGAACGTACCTGATTGGCGGCAACTGGCAAAGCAGCGCAGCGGATTCGCGCAGATATTATCTGGGGAATAATCTGGCGGTTGTGGGCGACTGGATCACGCTGAAGGCTGGCGAACCTCAGGATATGGAGGTCATTATAGGCGAGGTGCCGGGGGGGGCTTTCTGTTCCATGCTCGTTGTTCAGGTTGATGGGGTGGAGTACGAAAAAAACCGGCAGGGGGCGCCGGTTCTTCCGATCTTCAAGACCTCGGAACCCACGCCCGCGCTTATAGATGCGATCAGTGCGCATTTGGTGCCGGGTGAGGCCGCTATAACGGAAGGGCCTGTTTTCCGCGATTTCTCCTATTCCGCTGGAGGGCAGCTGGAGCCGACTGTCGTGGATGAAGCTCCAGAGACGGAACCGTCTGATGAAAACAAGATGCGGGTGTGGAGCAGCATGGGAGGCAAGACAATTGAGGCAGAATATCTGAGTACGGTGGCGGGGCAGGTGGTTTTGCGAAATGCAAACGGGAAACAGTGGAAAGTCCCTTTAAAACAGTTCTCTGTGGAGGACCGCGAATTCATTGAGCTTGAAAACCCTCCCAAACTCAATATCACTTTTGTTAAAAAGAGCGCCCAGCTTTTAATAGAAACAACGCCCTATCTTAACGAACAGCCCCCCC